>NZ_JBFSRM010000003.1:0-286681 GCF_041465805.1 Vibrio sp. 10N.239.311.G01 | reverse complement strand
GCACGTACGGTTCTTAGAGGGGCGGCACTTGGTAACAAGTGTCGTCTACTCGACAAAGCATTCCTCTCATTTTTAGTACACGGCATATTTTTTAAACTGTCGATAGCGTCCAACTTCGTTGAGGATTGGTCTGTTAAGGTTACCTTTGTGCATAAGGAAGTTGCACATCACGCTATTAAGCCAACTAGCGCGCCTGAATGACATCGGACAAAAGGATTTGTTATGCCCACTCTATTTTCTAACTCACCACTTTTTCAGAAATTGAAGCAGCCGTGGCTGGTTTCTCTGACTCTAGTCGTGTTGTTGTCGATCTGGCTTGGTTTAGGCGTAGGGCAAGCAGAAGAGTCGCCTGAGAAAAAAGCAACAGAAATTCCGCTGGCTAAGGTTTCCTTTCAAACCTTCACCTCATCACCGACCTTTAAAACGATTGATCTCTATGGAAGAACGGCGCCCGATAGGCATGCTCGTCTAGGTGCAGAAGTCGCGGGTAAGATTGTCAGATTGAATGTTGTTAAGGGGGGGATGGTTAAAGCAGGACAAGCCATTGCCCAGATAGATAAGGGTGATTTAGAGATTCAACTAGAGCGAGCATCTGCGTTATATCGCTTGAAGCAGAAAGAGTTCAAAGCGGCGCAGTCACTGAAGAAAAGAGGACTGCAAGGTGAAATCGCCTACACCACAGCTGAGGCTTCATTAACAGAAGCAAAAGCCATGATGCGCAATGCGGAATTGGCTTTAAAGAATACTGTCATTACTTCGCCTTTTTCGGGTGTGGTTCAAGATTTGATGGTGGAGCTCGGTGATTTCGTTAGTGTTGGCGATCCTGTTGCTGGCGTGATTGACCTCGATCCTTTGGTTATTGAGGCGGATGTCAGTGAGCGTCATATCCAACATTTGCTAGTCAATCAATCTGCTTTGGTTCGTTTGTTAGGGCGAGAAGAAGCGGAAGGCCGTTTACGCTATGTTTCTCGTATCTCTTCTGTTGCTACTAATACCTTCCCAATCGAGATAGAAATCGATAACTCTAAAGGCCTATTACCAGCAGGTGTCAGTGCCGAAGTTAAACTCAACCTAGAAACAAGAGATGCAATAAAGATAACACCGGCGATGCTAGCATTGGATGAGGCGGGTAACCTAGGGGTCAAAACCTTGGTTTCAGTCGATGACTCACCAACGGTGAAGTTTGTAGGCATTCAGCTAGTAAAGGCCGAACAAGATGGAGTTTGGCTCACAGGACTTGGACAACGCGTCGATATCATCACAGTAGGCCAAGGGTTTGTGCGTGATGGTGATTCGGTGATTGCTGTTGAGCAAGTCGCTGAACTCTCTAACGTAACCGCAGAGTAGGAGATAACCGATGTATTCAATTATTGATGCAGCCTTGTCTCGTGCTCGAACAATGCTCTCCCTTTTAGCGTTAATCCTTGTAGCCGGTGTCGTCACCTATATCACGATACCTAAGGAATCGAGCCCAGACATTACCATCCCAATTATCTATGTTTCGGTCGGGCACCAAGGGATCTCGCCAACGGATGCAGAACGTTTATTGGTTCGACCTATTGAGCAAGAGCTGAGGTCGATTGAAGGCGTAAAAGAGATGACAGCAACCGCAGCAGAAGGGCATGCCTCTGTTGTGTTGGAGTTTAATGTTGGCGTCGATCTCACCAAAGCAATGGCCGATGTGCGTGACGCGGTTGATCTGGCTAAACCAAAACTACCAGAAGACAGTGACGAACCGACCGTAAATGAGGTGACGCTGGCTTCTGAGCAACCTGTTTTGTCTGTTGTGCTATTCGGTACCGTTCCTGAGCGCACCATAGTGCAAATTGCCCGAGAGCTTGGAGACAAATTAGAAAGCTATCGCCAAATCCTTGAAGTCGATATTGCGGGCGATCGCGCTGACATCGTCGAGATCATTGTCGATCCGTTATTGATGGAGAGCTACAGCTTAGATCAAGCGGATATCTATAATCTGATCGCTCTGAACAATCGAGTAGTGGCCGCAGGTTTTGTTGATACTGGCTACGGACGTTTTTCTGTCAAAGTCCCTTCGGTATTTAACTCCTTAAAAGACGTGCTTGAGTTGCCTATTAAAGTGGATGGCAAGCAGGTGGTCACTTTTGGCGATGTCGCTACGGTTCGTCGAGCGTTTCGAGATCCTGAAAGTTTTGCTCGTTTAGATGGCAAATCTGCGGTGGTGTTGGATATCAAGAAGCGTGCAGGTGAGAACATCATCGAAACCGTTGAGCTAGTCAAAGCGGTAATGGCTGGTGCTCAGCAGCAAGCGGAATGGCCAAATAACCTGTTGGTCAAATACACCTGGGATGAATCTAAAGATGTGAAGATCATGCTTAATGATCTGCAAAACAATATCTTATCCGCCATTATTCTGGTGGTGATCGTTATCATCGCGATTCTTGGTGTGCGTACCGCTTTGTTAGTGGGTATTTCCATTCCAGGCTCATTCCTAACCGGGTTATTGGTTCTTTCGGTGTTTGGCTTAACCGTCAACATCGTAGTGCTGTTCTCTCTGATTATGGCGGTGGGGATGCTAGTAGACGGTGCGATTGTGGTGACCGAATTTGCAGACAGGCGAATGCAAGAGGGTGAAGGGCGCAAAGCCGCTTACCGAGATGCAGCGAAACGGATGGCGTGGCCGATAACCGCATCGACTGCCACAACCTTAGCCGCATTTGCTCCGTTACTGTTTTGGCCTGATGTGACGGGCGAATTTATGAAGTTCTTACCACTAACTCTGATCGCGACTTTAACTGCATCATTGATCATGGCGTTGTTGTTTGTGCCCGTGCTGGGCGGTTTGATTGGCAAACCTCAATACGTATCGTCTAAAAGCCAAGCTCGAATGGTCGCACTGCATAATGGTGACTTTTCACAGGCTACTGGTTTAACCAAGGCTTACTACCACACGCTTTCTTTAGCGATTAAACACCCCTTTAAGATTTTGTTCAGTGCGGCACTGCTCGCGGTTGCAGTTGGTTTTACTTATTCAAAAGCGGGTCTAGGTGCAGAGTTCTTCCCAGAAGTTGATCCGCCATTCTTTAATGTCAAAGTTCGCTCGCATGGGGATCTGTCTATCCAAGAAAAGGATGACATCATGCGTGATATTGAACTGATGATGCTCAATCATGATGAGTTCGATACCGTTTACACGCGTACTGGTGGTGACGACCAGATTGGTTTGATCTCAATTACGCCTGTTGACTGGCAATATCGACGCAGCGTTAAGGCGATTATTGATGAGTTGAAGGTACAAACCGATCAATACGCTGGTGTTGAGATTGAATATAAGTTCCCTGATGCTGGGCCTCCGGTTGAAAATGACTTAGTGATTGAGCTGTCGGCAAGAACTCCAGAGCAGCTCAATCAGGCTGCAAAAATTGTGAGAGGTTGGGCTGATGGAAATAAAGCACTGACCAATATCAGCGATACTGCGAGTAAAGATGGCATCGATTGGAAGGTGGATATTCGCCGCGACGATGCTGCGCGCTTTGCAGCTGATGCGACCTTAGTGGGTAATACCGTTCAATTCGTGACTAATGGTCTCAAGATTGGTGATTATCTGCCCGATGACTCTTCAGAAGAGGTCGATATCTTGGTGCGCTACCCTAATGATAAGCGTGATATCGGGCGCTTCGACCAGCTTAGGGTGAAAACGCCAGCAGGTTTAGTACCTATTACTAATTTCGCTCAGATCGTTCCCGACCATAAGCAAGACACCATTAAACGCCTTGATGGCAAGCGTGTGGTGAACATCATGGCGGATATGGAAGAAGGGTATAACCTTGCTCTCGAACTACCAAAGATCGAACAAGCATTGAGTGAGCTAGGGCTGCCGAGTAGCGTGGAATTTCGCATCCGTGGTCAAAACGAAGAACAAGAAAACTCGTCAGCCTTTTTACAAAGTGCTTTCTTGGTTGCTTTGGCGGTAATGGCTTTGATTCTGATTACTCAGTTCAATAGCTTCTATCAAGCGTTTTTGATTCTGAGTGCTGTATTGTTTTCGACCGTTGGCGTGTTCGTTGGCTTACTGATCTTCCAACGTCCGTTTGGCATTGTGATGTCGGGAATTGGGGTAATAGCGCTCGCCGGCATAGTCGTGAACAACAACATCGTGTTGATTGATACTTATAATCAGCTCATCAAAAGAGGCTTGGACAAGCGAGATGCGATTCTAAGAACCGGTGTTCAGCGTTTAAGGCCAGTAATGCTCACGACGGTTACGACTATCTTAGGTTTAATGCCGATGGTGTTAGAGATGAACATCGACCTGATTAATCAAAAGATAGAGTTTGGCGCGCCAAGTACACAATGGTGGTCACAGCTTGCGACCGCTATTGCTGGTGGTTTGGCGTTTGCCACGGTGCTGACTTTAGTATTAACCCCTTGTTTGTTAATGCTTGGACGGAACAACAAACCTGAAAAACAGTAGCTAGTTGTGGTATGTGAGCATAAAAAAGAGCGCCTTGATGGGCGCTCTTTGCATTTTTCTATTTTGCAGTGAAGCTACAAACGCCTAGTTAGTCGCTAGTAACTGACCGTATCGCTCAAGGTTTCTTAATCGAATCTCTGAGTTGGCAATAAAGGTTGCTTTTGCTTTACCAGTTAACGACTTGGATTGAGGCAATTTCACGGTACGCGCATTTTTATGTACGCCATTAACCAAGAATTCATAATGTAAGTGCGGGCCAGTCACACGGCCTGTACCGCCCAAAGTACCAATGGTTTGGCCTTGTTTTACGCGCTGACCGGTTTTCACCATACGTCGCTTCATGTGCAGGTACTTGGTGATGTAGGTGTTGCTGTGGCGGATGAACACGTAGTTACCATTGAATTGGTTGTAACCTGACTTCTGAACAATACCGTCACCGGCTGCCCAGATAGGCGTGCCAACAGGGGCTGCGTAGTCAGTACCGCGGTGAGCTCGAATCTTACCGGTTACTGGGTGTCTCCTGGTAGGGTTAAAGTTCGATGTTACGCGACGAAAATCAATTGGTGAGCGCAAGAACGCCTTCTTCATCGCACGACCATTTTCATCGAAGTAGTTGCCGCTTTTATCATCCAATACCGCGGTAAATGAATCGCCTTGGTTTTTGAATACGGCTGCCATGATCTTACCGCGACCAACTACTTCACCTTCAACCACTTTCTCTTGGTATAAGATTTTGAAGCTGTCGTTCTTACGAATATCTAACGCAAAGTCGATATCCCAACCGAAGATGCCGGCCAGTTCCATAATTTGGTTTGCGGTTAAACCTGCGCTGACGCCAGCGTTCCAGAAGTTAGAGGTGATGTTGGCTTCGGCATAATTGTATTGGTATACCACTTCTTTTTTGTCGAAACTTGATGAGAAAGAATCGCCAGATTTAGTGATCTTGAAGCTTTCAAACGCACTAAGTTGTCGTTTTAACTGAATAAGGTCGTTGTTTTCATCAAAGCCGAACTGCAAGACATCACCAGGTCTTAGGTTAGACAGCTGCTTCTTAATATCATTATTGGTATTGAGTAGTGTGATCAGCAGACGGTATGAGAGGCCAATACGTTCAAATAAAACAGAGGTGCTTTCGCCAGAGCGAACGGTGTATTTCTCCCAATTGAGCACTGCCGTCGGTGGAGCGTCACTTGAGCTAATAAGTGCAGAGGCATTGATAGTCAGTGGGTAATGTTTTCCCACAACTAAAGCGCCCGAATCGTCACGCAAACTGTTGACGTCGGGGAGTAAGAAAATCGCGACGAAAATTATGGCACTAAAAAATGCGATAAAAGCCCGGTGCAAAATAGGAAGGCGTGCAAAAATAGACAACATGTTCCGGTTCGTTCTGTAAATATTATGAAAATCGACGACGGAATAGTGTAACTGGTTTCAAAATACATCGCTATTCAAGTAAGATGTCTAATTAATGTATTTTTGCCAAATCTGTGGGAGTGAACAAGAATGGCGAGTATTGAAGCTGCACTAGCCGAGATCAAACGTGGCGTAGAAGAACTGATTCCAGAAGACGAACTGATTGCAAAACTAAAAGAAGGTCGTCCTTTACGCATTAAGCTGGGTGCCGATCCAACAGCTCCAGATATCCACCTAGGCCATACGGTTATCTTTAACAAGCTTCGTGCTTTCCAAGAGCTTGGTCATGAAGTGACATTCCTTATCGGTGATTTCACTGCAATGGTTGGTGACCCATCAGGTAAAAACTCAACACGTCCACCGCTAAGCCGCGAAGACGTATTGAAGAATGCTGAAACTTACAAAGAGCAAGTATTCAAGATTCTAGATCCTGCGAAGACGCAAATTCGTTTCAACTCTGAATGGCTATCTGAGCTTGGCGCTGAAGGCATGATTCGTCTTGCTTCTAACCAAACTGTTGCTCGTATGCTTGAGCGTGATGACTTCAAAAAGCGTTACGCTGGTGGTCAACCGATCGCTATCCACGAATTCATGTACCCACTTCTACAAGGTCACGACTCTGTTGCACTAGAGAGCGATGTTGAGCTTGGCGGTACTGACCAGAAGTTTAACCTGCTAATGGGCCGTGAACTGCAAAAAGCAGCAGGTCAAAAACCACAAGCGGTACTGATGATGCCACTACTTGTTGGTCTAGACGGCGTTAAGAAGATGTCTAAGTCTGCACACAACTACATCGGTATTAGCGAAGCACCAAGCGAAATGTTTGGTAAGATCATGTCTATCTCTGACGATCTAATGTGGAGCTACTACGAGCTACTTTCTTTCCGTCCACTTGAAGAAGTGGCAGAGCTGAAAGCTGGTGTTGAAGCGGGTAAAAACCCACGTGACGTTAAAGTACTTCTGGCTAAAGAGATCATTGCTCGTTTCCACAGTGAAGCAGATGCTGATGCAGCAGAGCAAGAGTTCGTTAACCGCTTTGCTAAAAACCAAGTTCCTGATGAAATGCCGGAATTTGAATTCGAAGCAGGCCTGCCAATTGCGAACGTTCTAAAAGAAGCGGGTCTTGTAAACTCGACTTCTGATGCGATGCGTATGATCAAGCAAGGCGCGGCTAAGCTTGAAGGCGAGAAGATTGAAGACAGCAAATTCGTACCTGAAGCAGGTACTGCGGTTTACCAAGTAGGTAAGCGTAAGTTTGCTCGTATTACTATTAAGTAATAATGCACATCAATAATTGAACTAAAGGCATCCACGGATGCCTTTTTTATTGACCCCTATTTATTGACAGGAATTTGACGAAGTTTTTGAACGGCTATTGCTACACTATGCGCGCTGTCATATTGACAGTAATTTTGGAGATTTTTATGAACAATACCGACCATCCTCCTAGTTTGAATGGAGAAGAATAACCTGTCTCGGTATTGATCTATTGTCCTGCCGTTCAGGTAGGGTATCTTTGTTTTCCCTTCATTCTTTTCCACACTCTAGATTCTAACAAGTAGACACACCAGTGCTTTAAGCTCTTGGTGCGCTCAGTTATATGCTTTAGGTATCGAGTTCTACGCTCTTGGTGTACACCGCTTTATGTTTGTGAAGTACTTACTGTAGGCTACTTGTTTTGATGGTCGTTACCTTTGCCAATCGGGAGATTCGCCATGACGGTAATGAACAACACTTTTTTATCTATTGAAGCTCTGTACTCAGAGCAAGACATCCAAGCTGTATCGAATGCATTTCAGCAATACGGGCGTGAGCAGCAAGTTAGGCTTCTCAACTGTATGCCGCTTGAAGATGCAGTACTTGTATTAGGGCAATGCTCTCTAAGTACGATTCAAGCTCTACTTAGTGAGTTAGAGGAGCAAGGCTTTGAAAAGCGTTCGCGACATCTAGCTCACCAACTAGGGCTAATCTATTCAGAGGTTGAGCCTCAACAGGGTTACCTTTCTACAGGTGTATTAAGCCATGTTAGACAGCGTATCGGTTGGATTATTGCGCTGGCACTGCTAGGTATCGTTTCTGGTCTTATCATCGCTCAGTACGAAGATATCCTTAGCCAACTGGTACTGCTAGCTATCTATATGCCAGTTATCGCTGCAGCGGGAGGTAACACGGGAACACAAGCCGCTACTTTGGTGATTAGAGCCTTAGCCACTGGTGAATTGAAAAAACGTCAGTGGGCCAATGTTCTATGGAAAGAGTTTAGAGTGGCTATTTGTTTAGCACTGGCGATTGCCGCGGTAATGATTGGACGTATCTTGCTGTTCAGTGAAAACCAGTCTACTGGTGGTTACGACATTAACATGATTGCCTTTGCTATCGCTGTTGCTCTGTTTATTCAGGTGACAATATCGACGGTTCTTGGCGGCGGGTTGCCTATCGTGGCTCGTTTGTTCAAGTTGGACCCTGCAGTGCTAGTGAGCCCAGTGCTTGCTTCCATAGTTGATATCTCAGGAATGTGGATCTACTTCACTGTGGTTAACTCATTCCTCGGTATCGCTTAGCTCCTATAAAAATAGGCACCTATAAAAATAGCTAAATACATCTGAGAAACAAAAATGGCGCTGCAGATTGAAGGTCTTCAGCGCCATTTTTATTGTTTGAGTAGAAGTTTACACAGAGCCAAACATTACTTCGATTTGCTTTGTGTTTGACTGAACTCAACTACATCTTTGTAGAAAGCACGCTCAAACTGGGTGATAGGTGCTTCCACTGGTTTGTCTGGATCTTGTTCTTCAGGGAAGTAATCACGAACAAACTGCACAAACAGAGAGTTTGGTTTTCCCGCTTTATCTAATCCGTATCCCGCCATGTTGTAACTGCCGTATAGAGAACCACTCTTGGCGATAATGTTGCCTTGAATCGGTGCTTTTCTCATGCTCTGACGGTATTTGAGCGTTCCATCAGTGCCAGATGTAGGCATAGCCTCAATCAGGCTGAGCTGTTGATCGTTTTCCCAGATATAACGAAGCACTTGAGCCATGGTCTGTGACCTCATTCGGTTATTTCTGGATAACCCTGAACCATCGACGAGCTGCGCTTTACTCAGGTCAATATTAGCCTTGGTCAGTAATATCTGTTTTATCGCTTCAGTACCGTTATTGAAGCTACCCGGTTGAACATAAAATGTCGCTCCTAGCGTTTTAGTTAGATTATCTGCGATAAGGTTATCCGACTTCTTGAGCATGATATCGAGCAGTTCAGGAAGCTTTTCTGAGTTGTGACTAGCGACTAACGTGGTTTTGTCTGCTTTCGCTTTTTTACCAATAATCACATCACCTTTTACTTCTATTTTCAGTTCTTTGAGAAGCGATGTCACGACTTGATAGGTGTAAAGTTCTGGATTTTGAATCGCGAACTTGAGTGGCAGTGGCTTTTTACGCTCAACCAAGCAACCAGAGAGCTTGTAAGCGTTATCTGGAGTGGTAATGAGCTCTAAGTCGCATTGTGTCGCCTTCTGCCCAGAGCGAGTTACCGTGGCAGCGGTGGTCGTCACGTCTATCGGATAGTGAGCGGGAATATAAACGCGAGTGCTGCCATTACCTTTTGTATAAATAGAGGCTTGTGCGCAGTTGCTGTCCAAGGTCATTGCACTAGAAGGCGCGCTGTAACAAACGCCTAAAATGTCCCAAGGCCAACCCACCGCGCGTTGATAGCCCGTATAAGTCGAGTTATCGAGATACAGGTTACCGTTAATGGTTTTAGATTGTGATTTAGTATATTGAGCTAAAAGCCTTTTTAACTGCTCTCTTTGTAGCGTCGGGTCGCCGCTGAATGAGAGCACAACATCTTTATTAGAACGAGCAATGCTAGTCGTATAGTGAAAGTCATCCCCTAATTCCAACTTCGCTGCTAAAGCTGTGACCAGCTTTAAAGTACTGGCGGGAGGGTAGAAGCCATCACTGTTGGAATTCATTTTGTATGAATCGCCTCTCAGGGATTCCAAAATTACACTGGTGCTACTGCCATCAGGCAGTTTATCTAGAGGGGGGTAAGCGAAAGCGTTAACTGAGAAAGCGCTAATGGAAAAACTACATACAAGTAGTGTGGATAGAAGGCGCATAGAAGATTTCTTGGATGGCTGATGTTTTCAGTATACAGATATAAAAAACGCCCGCTAGATAGCGGGCGTTTTGATTCTCAATTAACTAATTAATCAATTAGATAATCAGAATTAGAAGTCGTAACGTAGACCTAGAGCGATTTCGTCTTCAGCGTCAGCTTTAGATGCATTACCGTTTACTAGAGATGTACCGCCGATCTTGTCACCTTCAGAAATTAGGTTGAAGTTGTACGAGATGTACGTGCGGAAGTTAGGCTTGAAGTAGTAAGTTGCATCGATTGCAACGTTATCTGCAGAAGTCTCATCGTTAGTTTCTGCGTTGTTGTACGTTAGAGTAAACGCAGTTTTATCTAGCGTGTACGCAGTTGCAAATTCGTAACCTGTGTAATCTACAGTACGGCGTAGAGTGTCAGCTTCTTTCTCACCGTCAGTGAATACACCTGCAAAGTATAGAGCTTCAGTGCGGAAAGATGCCGCTAGCATGTATTCGTTGTCTAGGTCTTGATCAGCGTAACCCGCACCTAGCTTGAAGCCAGAATCGCCGATTGCGTAGATACCAGATAGAGAGTAACCATCTTCACCGTTGTCGTCGTAACCACTGTCAGTTGCTGAATCTGTACGATCTGCAAAGCGGTAGCTTGCTTTTACGCTTAGGTCTTGGAATTGACCTTTGTAAGAAAGCATGTTGTCTGTACGGTCTGCTGCTGCAAGTTTGTCTGCTGCGGAATTACCGTGGTAAGACATGATATCAGTGAAGTCTGTGATAACGCCTAGAGCGCCGTCGTTCTTACCGTATGTCACTTCTCCGAATGTACCGCCGATACCAGCGTAAGCGTAACGGTTGTCTAAACTGTCTACCGTAACTTTTTCGCCAGATGTATTTAGTACAGTTTCTGGGTTAGAAACGAATTCGCCTTCGTAGAAACCAACGCCGTATAGGCCATCTTGGATTTCAACTTTACCTAGGAAGTTTAGACGTACACGAGAGTTGTCTTGTGCTTTGCCATCTTTTAGAGATAGACGAGCTTCCGCACGACCACCGATTTCTAGAGAAGTGCCGTTTGAGCTGTATACAGATGTACCTTCGATACCACCAGCTTGTTTACCGTCCGCTGCCACTGCGTTAGTAGCAAGAGCTGCAGCAGATACAGCAAGCGCGATCATAGTCTTGTTCATGTTATTATTTCCTAATTACTGTCCATAGAAGTTTTATCAAGGATTTGAACCCTTTTGTGTATTGCCTGTATTAATCAGGCTTCATAATCATGATTAGAACAGAAGTCTGAAAAATGCCAGTGCAATCCATGGGTTACTTTTTACCTCTAAAGTTCCATGGTCAGTTAGTAAAATGATATAAAACTAAAAAATGAACACTGTTTTATTATATCTCTTGTTGATTAAGTATTTGTTTTAAAGTGATTTTTATAAAAGTGTGATCTGTGTTTATTTTGTTTGTTTTTTGTTTTTTTAGGTATTTAATTCTCAACTTATTGATGGGGAGGTTATTATTCATTTTTGTGATGTCTGTAATTTAGACCTAGATAAAGCTTTTATAACGCAAAGTGGAATAAAGGTGATTTAGCCATAAAGTTTGTTTACACTAAGCCAAATCGTTTTGTTTCTATCACCCAATAAATACGTTGGGTGTATTTATGTTGGCTAAAGAAAGCTTTGGCATAGAGGTAAAAAATGGAAAAGGTTCCAATGACAGTACGTGGCGCTCAGCAGCTACGTGATGAATTAGATCGCCTACTTAAGCTACGCCCTGTTATCTCAGCAGCTATTGGTGAAGCACGTGAACTAGGTGACTTAAAAGAGAATGCTGAATACCACGCCGCTCGTGAAGAGCAGGGTATTTGTGAAGCTCAGATCCGTGATATTGAATATAAGCTATCACTGGCTCAGATCATCGATGTAACGCAAATGGATAATACGGGCAAGATTATCTTTGGTACGACAGTGACACTGATTGATGTGGATACCGATGATGAGTTCCGCTACCAAATCGTTTCAGAAGACGAAGCAGACATCAAAACGGGTCGCATTTCTGTGAAATCGCCAATTGCTCGCGGTCTTATCGGTAAAATGGAAGGCGACGAAGTCATGATCTCTACCCCTGGTGGTGACAAAGACTTCGAAATCGACAAAGTAGAATATATCTAATTGAATTTTCTTTGTTTCTGATAAGTAAAAAGGTCGCTAAATGCGACCTTTTTCGTTTCTCACGCTACACTAAAAGATAAGCGCTGTGGCTTCCTATTAGTGAAGTTAGCTTATATCAAACTCGCTTATTTACGTGGAATCTCGATTTTACGTGCTTCTGACTGGCGGAACAGTACTAGAACTTTACCGATAGTCTGTACTTTCTCAGCTTTAGTTTCACGTACAATTGCATCGATAATCAGTTGCTTAGTCTCACGGTCTTCTGATGCAACTTTAATCTTGATCAGTTCGTGGTGGTCTAGAGCTAATTCGATTTCCGCTAGAACAGCTTCAGTAAGTCCATTTGCGCCCATTAGCACAACAGGTTTTAAACTGTGAGCTAGGCCCTTTAGATGCTGCTTTTGTTTGGTACTTAGGTTCATTACGCGGCCAATTTTCTTTACTATTAGGGTTGAAAAAACCTATTTTAACGCCATCTAAAGCTGAAGACTATAATTTATTCGGCAATTAGTACTTTCCTCCACTTTAGGTATCCAATGAGCAAACAGAAACACTCGGCCAGTTCAGGCCGTTGGTTGAAGGAACACTTCGACGACAAGTACGCAAACGAAGCAAGAAAGAAAGGCTATCGCTCACGTGCTTATTTCAAAATGGAAGAGATTCAAACGAAAGATAAATTGCTGTCTCCTGGGATGACCATTGTGGATTTGGGTGCAGCACCTGGCGGTTGGTCTCAATATGCTGCTAAGATTGTTGGAGACAACGGACAAATCATTGCGTGTGACTTGTTACCAATGGATCCGATTGCTGGTGTTAGCTTTTTACAAGGCGATTTCCGCGAAGAAGCTGTGCTAGATGCCTTGTTGGAACGTATACAACCAAACATGGTTGATGTCGTGATGTCAGATATGGCACCTAATATAGCAGGCAACAATTCTGTGGATCAGCCAAGAGCTATGTATTTAGTTGAATTAGCTTTGGATATGTGTCGACAAGTTCTAGCTACCAATGGTAGTTTTGTTGTAAAAGTATTCCAAGGCGAAGGGTTTGACCAATACGTTAAGGACGTCCGCGAGATGTTTAAAACAGTAAAAGTTAGAAAACCCGACTCTTCTCGAGCTCGATCTCGTGAAGTGTTTATCGTAGCCACTGGTTACAAAGGTTAACGATTCTCTTCCAAGAGTGAGAGTTAACAACATGGCTACAGGTTACAAACTGTAGTACCCTACCTTTAATTACAATTAGTTATCGAGAGGCTTACACCTTGAGTGACATGGCAAAAAATTTAATTCTGTGGCTTGTTATCGCGGTAGTGTTGATGTCGGTATTCCAGAGCTTCGGCCCTGGGGAAAGTAACGGCAGAGCAGTAGATTACACCACGTTTGTACAGGAAGTTGGCCAAGGCCAGATTCAAGACGCACAGTTCAATAACAGCGAAATCACTTTCACACGTCGTGGTGGTGGTTCTAAGTATGTAACTTACATGCCTGTTTATGATCAAAAGCTACTTGATGACTTAATTAATCAAAACGTAAAAGTTCAGGGTACACCACCTGAAGAGCAGAGCCTGCTTGGCACTATCTTCATCTCATGGTTCCCAATGATCTTACTGATTGGTGTATGGATTTTCTTCATGCGTCAAATGCAAGGCGGCGGCGGCGGTAAAGGCGCGATGTCTTTCGGTAAGAGTAAAGCTCGAATGATGAGCGAAGAACAAATCAAAACCATGTTTGCTGATGTTGCTGGTTGTGACGAAGCAAAAGAAGACGTGAAAGAGCTTGTGGACTACCTTCGTGACCCAAGCCGCTTCCAAAAGCTAGGTGGTAAGATCCCGACAGGTATCCTGTTGGTTGGTCCTCCTGGTACGGGTAAAACATTGCTTGCAAAAGCGATTGCCGGTGAAGCGAAAGTACCGTTCTTTACTATCTCTGGTTCTGACTTCGTTGAAATGTTTGTTGGTGTTGGTGCATCTCGTGTGCGTGACATGTTCGAACAAGCGAAGAAAGCGGCACCTTGTATCATCTTTATCGATGAAATTGATGCTGTAGGTCGTCAACGTGGCGCTGGTGTTGGTGGTGGTCACGATGAACGTGAACAAACACTGAACCAAATGTTGGTTGAGATGGATGGTTTCGAAGGTAACGAAGGTATTATCGTTATCGCTGCGACTAACCGTCCAGACGTACTAGACCCTGCATTACTTCGTCCTGGTCGTTTTGACCGTCAAGTTGTGGTTGGTCTACCGGATGTACGTGGTCGTGAACAGATTCTTAAAGTACACATGCGTAAAGTGCCACTATCAGGTGATGTTGAACCG
The DNA here is from genome assembly GCF_041465805.1 of Vibrio sp. 10N.239.311.G01. Lineage (NCBI taxonomy): Bacteria > Pseudomonadati > Pseudomonadota > Gammaproteobacteria > Vibrionales > Vibrionaceae > Vibrio > Vibrio sp. 10N.239.311.G01. The sequence continues at coordinate 272,218 of NZ_JBFSRM010000003.1, read as the reverse complement.
TCGCTGATCGCTCGTGGTACTCCAGGCTTCTCTGGTGCAGATCTTGCGAACCTTGTGAACGAAGCGGCGCTATTTGCTGCTCGTGGTAACAAGCGCAATGTATCTATGGTTGAGTTTGAACTTGCGAAAGACAAAATTATGATGGGTGCAGAGCGCCGTTCAATGGTTATGTCTGAAGAAGTGAAAGAGTCAACGGCTTACCACGAAGCGGGTCACGCAATTGTTGGTCGTTTGGTACCTGAACACGATCCAGTGTACAAGGTGTCAATCATTCCACGTGGTCGTGCGCTTGGTGTAACCATGTACTTGCCAGAGCAAGATCGTGTGAGCATGTCTCGCCAACATCTAGAGTCTATGATTTCTAGCCTGTACGGTGGTCGTCTTGCTGAAGAACTTATTTACGGTAAAGACAAAGTGTCAACTGGTGCGTCTAACGATATCGAACGTGCAACTGATATTGCTCGTAAGATGGTTACGCAGTGGGGCTTCTCTGAGAAATTGGGTCCTCTTCTTTACGCAGAAGAAGAAGGTGAAGTTTTCCTAGGTCGCGGCATGAGCCAAGCTAAGCACGTTTCTGATGACACGACTAAGCTTATCGATGAAGAGATTCGTATCCTTATCGACCGTAACTACGATAGAGCTAAGAAGATTCTTGAAGATAACATGGATATCATGCATTCGATGAAAGACGCTCTAATGAAGTTCGAAACGATCGATGCAGGTCAAATTGATGACTTGATGGAGCGTAAGCAAGAGATTCGTGATCCAGCTGGTTGGGGTGATCAGGTAAAAGCTGAACCTACAAAGGAAGAAGCAAAACCTGAAGCTAAGGCAGAAGAAGCTAAAGCGGAACCAAAAGCTGAAGAGTCGAAAGTTGAAGAAGTTAAATCTGAAACAGATGATGCTCAAAACAAAGATTCTTAATTGCTAAGCTTTAAATTAAAACCCTGAGTACGCTCAGGGTTTTTCTGTTTCTAGCCCTAGATGTTTTTACCTTTAAGACCCACCTTCCATGATATTAAAAGCACATAATAAAACGCTCGTTTTAGACCGCCCACATGTGATGGGTATCCTCAATGTTACGCCTGACTCTTTCTCTGATGGCGGAAAATTCAATTCATTAGATAATGCTTTACTGCAAGCAGAGCGAATGATTCAAGCTGGTGTTAGCATTATTGACATTGGTGGTGAATCAACTCGCCCGGGAGCGCCTGACGTTCCTTTAGAAGAAGAGCTCGCTCGCGTTATTCCTGCCATTAAAGCAATTCGCGCTAAGTTTGATGTGTGGATCTCCATTGATACCAGTAAAGCTGAAGTGATGCGCCAAGCCGTTGAAGCGGGGGCTGATTTGATCAATGATGTGCGCGCACTGCAAGAGCCCGGAGCTTTAGAAGCGGCCGCCGATGCTAATGTGCCCGTTTGCCTGATGCACATGAAAGGTCAGCCAAGAACCATGCAAGCTAACCCTAATTACGATGATGTCCTAATGGATGTTGAAGCGTTCTTAAAAGAAAGGGTGGAGGCTTGTGAGGCTGTTGGTATATCAAAAGATCAGCTGATTCTGGATCCTGGTTTTGGTTTTGGTAAAACCATTGAGCATAATTACCACCTATTAGCGCACCTTGAAAAGTTTCATTCGTTAGGCTTACCTGTTTTAGCGGGGATGTCGAGAAAATCGATGATCTTTAAATTGCTAGACAAGGTTCCGGCCGACTGCATGGTCGCAAGCGTCACTTGCGCGACGATTGCCGCGATGAAAGGCGCACAAATTATTCGCGTTCATGATGTCGAGGAGACACTGGAAGCGATGAAAATAATCGAAGTGATGAACAACAATCACTAAATATAATTAAGGAAAATCACTATGTCTGATAAAAGACGTTATTTCGGCACAGATGGTGTGCGTGGCAAAGTAGGCCAGTACCCGATTACACCTGATTTTGTTCTGAAGCTTGGCTGGGCTGCGGGTCGTGTTCTTGCGAAGCAAGGCACAAAGAAAGTCATCATTGGTAAAGATACTCGTATCTCTGGTTACATGCTTGAGTCAGCGCTAGAAGCTGGCCTTGCTGCTGCTGGTCTTCAGGCTACGTTTACTGGCCCAATGCCAACACCTGCTGTGGCTTACCTAACTCAAACCTTCCGCGCTGAAGCCGGTATTGTTATCTCTGCATCACACAACCCATACTACGATAACGGTATCAAGTTCTTCTCTTCTGAGGGAACAAAACTGCCGGACGATATCGAGTTGGCAATTGAAGCAGAGTTGGATAAAGACATCGAATGTGTTGATTCTTCAGAGCTAGGTAAAGCAGTACGTTTGAACGATGCGGCTGGCCGTTACATCGAGTTCTGTAAAAGTACGTTCCCACATAAAATGACATTAGCTGGCATGAAGATCGTTATCGATTGTGCACATGGTGCGACTTACCACATTGCGCCTGCTGTATTTAAAGAACTGGGTGCTGAGGTCGTTGCGATTGGTGTTGAGCCAAACGGTACTAACATCAACCACGAAGTCGGTGCGACGGATGTACGTGCTCTGCAAGCAAAAGTGCTTGAAGAAAAAGCGGCATTAGGTCTTGGCTTTGATGGTGATGGTGACCGTATCATCATGGTTGACGAGCTAGGCAACAAAGTTGATGGCGACCAAATCGCTTACATTATTGCTCGTGATGCACTGCGTCGCGGTGAGTTGAAAGGCGGCGTTGTTGGTACACTAATGACCAACCTGGGTATGGAAAACGGCCTTAAGCAGTTAGGTATTCCGTTTGTACGTGCTGCTGTTGGTGACCGTTACGTAATGGAACAGCTTCTTGCTAAAGGCTGGAAGATCGGCGCTGAAAATTCGGGGCACGTTATCCTACTAGATAAAGTGACGACGGGTGATGCTATCGTTGCTGCTCTGCAAGTTTTGGCTTCAGTTGTTGATAGCGAAATGACACTGAATGAGTTGTCTCAGGGCATGACGTTGTACCCTCAAGTTCTAGAAAACGTTCGTTTCAGCGGAGATTCAAACCCACTAGAAGCCGAAGCGGTAAAAGCAGCGGTTGTTGAAGTAGAAGCAGAGCTTGGCGAGAAAGGCCGTGTACTATTACGCAAGTCTGGTACCGAGCCACTACTGCGTGTCATGGTTGAAGGCGAAGATGCAGAGCTTGTTCAAGCATCAGCGCTTAAGATTGCAGATGCAGTAAAAGCAAACTGCTAATTTAACCTTTTACTTAGCTGGCGCAGCGAATAGCGCTTGTGATTAGAAGTGGTTGACTTATATAACGGTCAAAAGATATAACGGTCAAAAGAGACATAAATGAGTTTTGTGTCGCTTTTGACCTTTTTTTGACCATTCACTTGGTAAAGGCTTATTTTTTAGCAAATTCTCCTTGTCAGCCATCGTCGCATTCGCTAGTATTGCTCGGCCTTCAGTTAGGAGGTCGCTAGCCTTGTTCTTAAAAATAGTTTTTTGAACGGCGCTGGCTCAACAATTAGGAACATAGGTGGAAAAATGTTTACAGTTCTACTTGTGATTTACCTGTTGGCAGCGCTTGGTGTAATTGGCCTAGTGTTGATTCAACAAGGTAAAGGCGCAGATATGGGAGCCTCTTTCGGTGCTGGCGCTTCAAACACTGTGTTTGGTGCTGGTGGCTCAGGAAATTTCCTTACCCGAATGACTGCAATTTTTGCAACTACATTTTTTATCCTTAGCTTAGTGCTTGGTAATATGTCTACACATAAAACTGAGTCACAATGGATTGACCCGACCCAAGGTCAGGTGATTCAACAAGCTGATGATGCAGTGAGTGAAGTTCCGGCGCAAGGCGACGAAATTCCACAATAATCTGTAAAGATTTGATGCCGAGATGGTGAAATTGGTAGACACGCTAGCATGAGGTGCTAGTGCCTTAGGGTGTGAGGGTTCGAGTCCCTCTCTCGGCACCATGTTTACAAACTTGTAAAACATCTTGTTGGGCGTATAATGCTCGCAAGTCGGACGCGGGATGGAGCAGTTTGGTAGCTCGTCGGGCTCATAACCCGAAGGTCGTCGGTTCAAATCCGGCTCCCGCAACCAATTTCAATGCTATTATATAGCTTGTATTGGTAGCAAGTTTGCACAGTGTGAACCTCACTGTGAGTTAGGTGCGATATCGAATGTGATGGCACTTAACATATAAGGGTCCAGCAACAAAAACCCCGGCTTATACGGGGTTTTTTGTTATCTAAGCATTTGTAAATGTATTTAGATAATGTTTGCTTGGAATTTAAATTGGGCTTTGAGCCCTTTTTTTGTTTCTGGAGTGGTTAAATGACTGGTTTAGAAAGACAACTTACTGAAATGCTTGACGCTCCAGTAGCAGCATCAGGTTATGAGTTAGTTGGATTAGAATTTATTCGTGCTGGTGAGCACTCAACGCTACGTATTTACATCGATTCACCAAACGGTATCAATGTAGATGATTGCGCTGAAGTTAGCCACCAAGTAAGTGCCGTAATGGACGTTGAAGATCCAATTTCAGTGGCTTATAACCTTGAAGTGTCTTCACCAGGTTTAGAGAGACCACTGTTCAAAGCAGAGCATTACCAACAATTTATTGGTCACGAGGTAAGCATCGTTTTGAAAATGGCTGTCGGCAACCGTCGTAAATGGAAAGGTGATATCCAATCTATCGAAGGCGAGACAGTGAAAGTATTGGTTGAAGGACAAGAAGAAGAATTCGTCCTGAGCAATATTGCGAAAGCTAACCTGATCCCTAAATTTTAGTTCTCCTAGAGAGAAGAGCTTAAGAGGCTAGATTAATGAACAAAGAAATTTTGGCGGTAGTAGAAGCTGTTTCAAATGAGAAAGCAGTTCCTCGTGAGCGTATTTTTGAAGCGCTTGAAATCGCGCTTGCAACGGCAACAAAAAAGAAAAGCGAACTAGAAATTGAAGTTCGTGTTGAAATTGACCGTAAAACGGGTGATTTCGAAACTTTCCGTCGTTGGGAAGCTGTTGAGGAAGTTGAATTCCCAACAAAAGAAATCTCTATTGAAGCTGCAAAGTACGATGACCCAGAGATCGAACTTGGCGGTTTCATTGAAGATGATATCGAATCAGTAACGTTTGACCGTATTACGACTCAAACGGCTAAGCAAGTTATCGTACAGAAAGTACGTGAAGCTGAACGCGCTCAAATCGTTGAGCAGTTCATCGATAACGAAGGCGAGCTAGTAACTGGCGCAGTTAAGAAAGTTAACCGTGACACTATTATTCTAGACCTAGGTAACAACGCTGAAGCGGTAATCCTTCGTGATGACCAACTTCCTCGTGAAAACTTCCGTCCAGGTGACCGTGTTCGTGGTCTTCTTTACGCAGTTAAACCAGAAGCTCGTGGTTTCCAGCTTTTCGTTACTCGTTCGAAGCCAGAAATGCTAGCTGAACTATTCCGTGTTGAAGTGCCTGAGATTGGTGAAGAGCTAATTGAACTTAAAGGTGCTGCACGTGACGCTGGTTCTCGTGCTAAAATCGCTGTGAAAACAAACGACAAACGTATTGACCCAGTTGGTGCGTGTGTTGGTATGCGTGGCGCACGTGTACAAGCTGTTTCTAACGATCTTGGTGGTGAACGTATCGATATCGTTCTTTGGGATGATAACCCGGCTCAATTCGTAATCAACGCAATGGCTCCTGCTGATGTTGCTTCAATCATCGTTGATGAAGACGCACACTCTATGGATATCGCTGTTGAAGCGGATAACCTAGCACAAGCGATTGGCCGTAGCGGTCAAAACGTACGTCTAGCGTCTCAACTTACTGGTTGGGAACTGAACGTAATGACTGTTGCTGATCTTGAGAAGAAGCACCAAGAAGAAGCAGTTGCCTCTATTGAAAACTTCATGAAGCACCTAGACATTGAAGAAGACTTTGCTCAAATGCTTGTTGAAGAAGGCTTCTCTACGCTTGAAGAAGTAGCATACGTTCCTGTGAACGAGCTTCTTGAAGTAGACGGTCTAGACGAAGGTATCGTTGAAGAACTACGTAACCGCGCAAAAGACGCACTGACTACTCTAGCGCTAGCGAAAGAAGAAACTTTCGACGGTGTTGAGCCTGCTGAAGACTTACTTGCACTTGAAGGTCTTGAGCGTGAAATGGCTTACAAGCTAGCAGCAAAAGGCGTTGCGACACTGGAAGACCTAGCTGACCAAGGCGTTGATGAACTAGAAGGCATCGAAGACCTAACTGCAGAGCGTGCAGGCGAGCTAATTATGGCTGCGCGTAACATCTGTTGGTTCGGCGACGAAGAATAATTCAGCAAGGAGAGAAAGCGGTATGACACAATTAACAGTTAAAGCACTGAGTGAAGAGATTGGTACGCCAGTTGACCGCTTAATTGAACAACTTGCTGATGCAGGCATGAAGAAAGCAGGGTCGGATCAAGTGACTGATTCAGAGAAGCAAACATTGCTAACGCACCTTAAAAAGGAGCACGGCGATACTTCAGGCGAAACAGAACCGACTCGTTTAACTCTTCAACGCAAGACCCGCAGCACGCTAAGTGTTGCCGCTGGAGGCGGTAAGAGTAAGGATGTTCAAGTAGAGGTACGTAAAAAGCGTACTTACGTGAAGCGCAGCACTATTGAAGATGAAGCGAAACGTGAAGCTGAGGAAGTAGCTAATCGTGAAGCGGAAGAGAAAGCACAACGCGATGCTGAAGAGCAAGCGAAACGTGATGCTGCAGAGAAAGCACAGCGCGAAGCTGAAGAAAAAGTAACACGTGAAGCGGATGCAAAACGTGAAGCTGAAGAGAAGGCTCAACGCGCACAAGCTGAAAAGGCTAAAAAAGACATGAATTCAAAAAATGCAGACGCTAACGCACAAGCGAAAAAAGAAGCGGATGAACTTAAAGCTCGTCAAGAGCTAGAAGCAACTCGTAAAGCAGAAGCTGAAGCAGCTAAGCTTGTTGAAGAAGCTCGTAAGTTAGCAGAAGAGAACCAAGAACGTTGGTCTGAAGAAGAGAAGAAGAAGAAAGAGCAAGAGAAATCTGCGGATTACCATGTGACTACTTCTACTTACGCTCGTGAAGCTGAAGATGCGGCAGATAAGAAAGATGAGAAAGCACCTCGTCGTCGCAAGAAGAAAGCAGCTCCTGCTAACCAACCTGCAAACAACCGTGGTGGTCGTAACCAGCGTGGTCGTGGCGGTAAAGCTAAGCTTGCTAAACCAACTTCAATGCAGCAAGGCTTCGATAAGTCAGCAACTGTTGCTAAATCTGACGTTGCTATCGGCGAAACTATCGTTGTTTCTGAACTGGCTAGCAAAATGTCAGTTAAAGCAACTGAAGTTATCAAAGTAATGATGAAGATGGGCGCTATGGCGACTATCAACCAAGTGATCGACCAAGAAACAGCACAACTTGTTGCTGAAGAAATGGGTCACAAGGTAATCCTACGTAAAGAAAACGAACTTGAAGAAGCAGTACTAGCTGACCGTGATAGCGATGCTATCGCTGAAGGTCGTGCTCCTGTTGTTACTATCATGGGTCACGTTGACCACGGTAAAACTTCAACACTTGATTACATTCGTAAAGCACACGTTGCTTCTGGCGAAGCTGGCGGTATCACGCAGCACATTGGTGCTTACCACGTAGATACTGACAACGGTATGATCACTTTCCTTGATACTCCTGGACACGCGGCGTTTACAGCTATGCGTGCTCGTGGTGCTCAAGCGACAGATATCGTTGTACTTGTAGTTGCAGCAGACGATGGCGTAATGCCACAAACAATCGAAGCAATCCAGCACGCGAAAGCGGCAGGCGTTCCTCTGATTGTTGCTGTGAACAAGATCGATAAAGAGGGTGCAAACCCAGACAACGTTAAGAATGAGCTAGCTCAATACGACGTTATTCCTGAAGAGTGGGGTGGTGAGAACATCTTCGTTCACATCTCTGCTAAACAGGGTACAAACATCGATGGTCTTCTAGAAGCTATCCTTCTTCAGTCTGAAGTTCTTGAACTTACAGCGGTTAAAGAAGGCATGGCGTCTGGTGTTGTTGTTGAATCTCGTCTTGATAAAGGTCGTGGTCCAGTTGCAACAGTACTAGTACAGTCTGGTACTCTAAACAAAGGCGATATCGTTCTTTGTGGTCAAGAGTACGGCCGTGTTCGTGCAATGCGTGATGAAAACGGTAAAGACATCGAAACTGCAGGTCCATCTATTCCTGTAGAAATTCTAGGTCTTTCTGGTGTTCCTTCGTCAGGCGATGAAGCGACTGTTGTACGTGATGAGCGTAAAGCACGTGAAGTTGCGAACTACCGTCAAGGTAAATTCCGTGATGTTAAACTAGCTCGCCAACAAAAAGCGAAACTAGAGAACATGTTCGCGAACATGACGGCTGGCGAAGTTGCTGAGCTTAACGTGGTACTTAAAGCTGACGTTCAAGGTTCTGTAGAAGCGATTGCTGACTCTCTACTGAAACTGTCAACTGACGAAGTGAAAGTGAACATCGTAGGTTCTGGTGTTGGTGGTATTACTGAAACTGATGCAACGCTTGCTGCAGCTTCTAACGCTATCATCCTTGGTTTCAACGTTCGTGCTGACGCAACTGCGCGTAACACGGTTCAGAACGAAAACCTAGATCTACGTTACTACTCAATCATTTACCAACTAATTGACGAAGTTAAACAGGCGATGGGCGGTATGCTTGCTCCTGAATTCCGTCAAGAGATCATTGGTCTTGCACAAGTTCGTGACGTATTTAAGTCGCCTAAACTTGGTGCAATCGCTGGTTGTATCGTGACTGAAGGTACGATTAAGCGTAGCAACCCAATCCGTGTACTTCGTGAAAACGTTGTTATCTACGAAGGTGAACTAGAGTCACTTCGTCGCTTTAAAGATGACGTACAAGAAGTTAAGAACGGTTACGAGTGTGGTGTCGGCGTTAAGAACTACAACGACGTTCGCGTTGGTGACCAGATCGAAGTATTCGAAATCGTTGAGGTTAAACGTACTCTAGACTAATCAGTCTGTACGACTCGACATATTGACTAAGGTTACTAACATTACTAGTAAAGGTAATAAGTAATCGGTTGTTGAATACACCATGGGGGGCTGGTAATTACCAAGCCCCCCATCTTTCTAAGTGAGAAAAGAAAATGTCAAAAGAATTTAGCCGCACACAACGTGTGTCTCAGCAGCTTCAAAAAGAGCTTGCTCTTATCCTACAACGTGAAGTTCGTGACTCACGTATTGGTATGGTAACTATCTCAGACGTAGAAGTGTCTCGTGACCTTGCTTACGCAAAAGTGTTCGTGACTTTCCTATGTGTTGGTGAGCAAACACCGGAATCATGCCTTAAAGCTCTTAAAGAGCATGAAGTGCCAGTTCGTATGGCTCTTGGTAAGCGTATTCGCCACCGTCTAACGCCTGAAGTTCGTTTTACTTACGACAACACACTAGTAGAAGGCATGCGTATGTCTAACCTAGTAAGTGAAGTTCTGAACGACGACAAGCGTAAGCAAGAAGAAGCTGGCCGCACTGACGAAACTCAGTCTAAGGGCGAAGAGTAATGGCTCGCCGTCGTAAAGGTCGCCCTATCAACGGGGTAATTCTATTAGATAAGCCGACTGGTATTTCGTCTAATGATGCACTGCAAAAAGTAAAGCGTATTTACTTTGCAGAGAAGGCAGGGCACACCGGTGCTCTGGATCCTCTTGCGACTGGCATGCTGCCAATTTGTCTTGGTGAAGCGACGAAGTTCTCTCAGTTTCTTCTAGATTCTGATAAGCGCTACGTTGTTATCGCTAAGCTTGGTGAGCGTACCAATACCTCTGACTCTGATGGTGAAGTGGTAGAGACACGTGATGTTAACGTGACTCAAGAACAGCTTGAGCGTTGCATTGCGAGCTTCAAGGGTGAAACCGATCAGATACCATCAATGTTTTCGGCATTGAAGTATCAAGGTAAGCCTTTGTACGAATACGCACGTGCAGGTATTGAGGTTCCTCGTGAGTCTCGTAAGATCACTGTGTACTCTATTGAACTGCTTCGCTTTGAAGGTGATGAAGTTGAAATGGAAGTGCATTGTTCGAAAGGCACATACATCCGCACAATTACCGACGATCTTGGTGAGATGCTAGGTTGTGGTGCTCACGTGACCATGCTTCGTCGTACAGGTGTCGCGAAGTACCCATACGAGCGTATGGTGACTTTGGAGCAGTTAAACGAGATCTTAGAGCAAGCACAGGCGCAAGAAATTGCACCGAAAGAGCTGCTTGATCCACTGCTGATGCCAATGGACACTGCCGTTGAAGACTTACCAGAAGTAAACCTGAACGCGGAACTGACTGACCTAGTTCAGCACGGTATGCCAGTTCAGGTTGCTGGTGCGCCAACTGAAGGCACGGTTCGTATGACAAGTGGCGAAGAGAAGCTGTTTGTCGGCGTAGCTCAGATTGCTGAAGATGGCCGAGTTGCACCGAAGCGTTTGGTTGTTTTCAGAGATGAAGAGCCACAAGCGTAGCGCTTACATCGGATCTTAGCGCTGAGTCGTGAAAAGCGAGCAAATAAGATAGAAAGCGAACGCCTAATTTAGGTGGTTCGCTTTTTTCGTTTTTAATGGGTTCGATTGTTATTGCACCAACTGACAAACTTCCCTATAATCCTCGGCTCGCGTAGCGGCTGAATCAGAGATTGGCTGCTACAAATATAAACTTACTCTTATCAGGAGAGAATTATGTCTCTGAATGCAGAAACTAAAGCAGCAATCGTTGCAGAATACGCACAATCTGAAGGCGACACAGGTTCACCAGAAGTACAAGTAGCACTACTTACTGCTTCTATCAACCACCTACAAGGTCACTTCAAAGCGCACAAACACGATCACCACAGCCGTCGTGGTCTACTACGTATGGTTTCTAGCCGTCGTAAGCTTCTTGATTACTTGAAAGGCAAAAACCTTGCTCGTTACCAAGACCTAATCAAGCGTCTAGGCCTACGTCGCTAATAGCGATGTCTGCAAAGACAGTTTGAAGAAAAGGAGCATTTATGCTCCTTTTTTTGTGCCTGTAAGAAAATGCTAGGCTGGATGCTCAGAATATCATCTGGCTTTTTCTGATAGGAAATATATCTCCTAATAAAAATAGTTTATACTACGCCCGCCTATAGCGTTTTCAGCGTTTGGCAATCAACCTCTCAAGAGATTACAGTCACAGATGTCGGCCAATAGGTCGCGACTATTCAAAGGCGGATTTGGTCTTAATTCGGCGTATGAACACATACAAAGAGTCACCATCCTAAGTCCCTTTTCACTAGTCGCGATTGGTAATGTCTTGAGTCATTATTCACTTAATCTAAAGTCTGACTTTAGAGCTAAGGATATACAATGTTTGAAAAACCAGTTGTAAAATCGTTCCAGTACGGTAACCACACCGTTACTCTAGAAACGGGCGTAATTGCACGTCAAGCTACTGCTGCTGTAATGGCGACTATGGACGATACTTCAGTATTCGTTTCTGTTGTTGCTAAGAAAGAAGCAGTTGCAGGTCAAGACTTCTTCCCACTAACAGTAAACTACCAAGAGCGTACATACGCTGCGGGTAAAATCCCTGGTGGTTTCTTCAAGCGTGAAGGTCGTCCATCTGAAGGCGAAACACTAACAGCTCGTCTGATTGACCGTCCAATTCGTCCACTTTTCCCAAGTGCGTTTAAAAACGAAGTTCAAGTTATCGCTACGGTTGTTTCTATCAACCCTGACGTAAACCCAGACATGATCACTATGATCGCAACATCTGCTGCGCTTGCTATCTCTGGTGCTCCATTCAATGGTCCTATCGGTGCTGCACGTGTTGGTCACATCGACGGCGAACTTGTTCTTAACCCATCAAATACTGAGCTTGAAAACTCTAAACTAGACCTAGTTGTGTCTGGTACAGAAGGCGCAGTACTTATGGTTGAATCTGAAGCAGATAACCTATCTGAAGAAGAAATGCTTTCAGCTGTTGTTTACGGTCACGACCAACAACAAGTTGTAATCAAAGCAATCAACGAGTTTGCTGCTGAAGTTGCAACTCCATCTTGGAACTGGGAAGCACCAGCAGTTAACACTGAGCTTAAAGCTCAAGTTGCTGAACTTGCTGAAACTCGTCTATCTGACGCGTACCAGATCACTGAGAAAATGGCTCGTTACGAGCAAGTTGGCGTAATCAAGAACGACGTTGTTGAAGCTCTAATTGCACAAGACGAAAACCTAGATGAGCGCGAAATCCGCGGCATGCTTGGTTCTCTAGAGAAAAACGTAGTACGTAGCCGCATCATCGCTGGCAACCCACGTATCGATGGCCGTGAAAAAGACATGGTTCGTGCGCTAGACGTACGTACTGGTGTTCTTCCACGTACACACGGTTCTTCTCTATTCACTCGTGGTGAAACTCAAGCACTTGTTACTGCAACGCTTGGCACACAACGTGATGCTCAAATCATCGACAGCCTGATGGGTGAGAAGAAAGACAACTTCCTTCTACACTACAACTTCCCTCCATACTGTGTAGGTGAAACTGGTTTCGTTGGTTCTCCTAAGCGTCGTGAAATTGGTCACGGTAAGCTTGCTAAACGTGGTATCCAAGCAGTAATGCCTTCTGTTGAAGAATTCCCATACACAGTTCGTGTTGTATCGGAAATCACAGAATCTAACGGTTCTTCTTCAATGGCTTCTGTATGTGGTACATCTCTAGCTCTTATGGATGCTGGTGTTCCAATCAAAGCTTCTGTTGCGGGTATCGCAATGGGTCTTGTTAAAGAAGGCGACGATTTCGTTGTTCTTTCTGACATCCTTGGCGACGAAGATCACCTAGGTGACATGGACTTTAAAGTAGCAGGTACTAACGCTGGTATCACTGCACTTCAAATGGACATCAAGATCGAAGGTATCACTAAAGAGATCATGCAAATTGCACTTAACCAAGCGCAAGGTGCACGTAAGCACATCCTTTCTGTAATGGATGAAGCTATCTCTGGTGCTCGTGAAGATATCTCTGAATTCGCTCCACGTATCCACACAATGAAAATCAGCTCTGATAAGATCAAAGATGTTATCGGTAAAGGCGGCGCAGTTATCCGTGCTCTTTGTGAAGAAACTGGTACTACAATCGAAATCGAAGACGATGGCACAATCAAGATTGCTGCTACTGAAGGCGCAGCTGCTAAAGAAGCTATCCGTCGTATCGAAGAGATCACAGCTGAAGTTGAAGTTGGCCGCATTTACCAAGGTAAAGTTGCTCGTCTAGCTGACTTCGGTGCATTCGTTACTATCCTTCCAGGTAAAGATGGTCTAGTACACATCTCTCAAATCGCTGACAAGCGCGTTGAGAAAGTGTCTGACTACCTAACTGAAGGTCAAGAAGTTCCTGTTAAGGTTCTTGAAATTGACCGTCAAGGCCGTGTACGTCTAAGCATGAAAGAAGCAGTTGAAACGCCAGCTGAAGGCGAAGCACCTGCTGCTGAGTAATTCTCAGTGTGTCGATGGTGATATCGCTTTTTAGTGATTTCTAACCTATCGTCAACAAAGCATGTTATAAAGGGGAGCATATCGCTCCCCTTTTTTATTGCGGTCATAACAGGAGTAATTATTTGTGAAATGGTTTCAAACCGCGAGTATGTGTTTACTGCTTGTACTAACAGGTTGTGCGACAACATCAGATAACACCTCAAGTTGGGTTTATCCACCGATGGCTGTGCCACTGCAACCAAGCGTTCAGCAAGAAGTTCAAATTGCACGTCTTAGTCAGTTATTACAGCGCCCAGATTTGAACGATGAAGTTCGAGCTAAGATGCTGTTTGAACGTGGTAACTACTACGACAGTGTTGGCCTGCGTGATCTCGCGCGTCTCGACTTCAACCAATCTCTTTCATTGAACCCTGCTCAACCTGATATCTTCAATCTTTTGGGTGTTTACTTTACGCAGGTAGGGGAGTTTGATGCGGCTTATGAATCTTTTGATTCTACGTTAGAGCTTGATCCTGCAAACTCTTACGCAGAAAGGAACCGCTCTATCGCGCTTTACTATGGCGAGCGTTACGACTTAGCCAATGAAGAGATGATGAAGCACTATGCCGACGATCCTAGCGATCCGTTTCGCGCTCTGTGGTTGTACATCATTCAGCATGAGCTGACGCCAGAGCAGGCTAAGCTTGATTTGCAAAAACGTTACGAGAGCCGTGATGAGCAGTGGGGTTGGGTATTAGTCGCGATTATGCTTGATGACATTACTGAAGAGCAGGCTTTCAAGGCGATCTTAACCGGTACTCGTGACAACACGTTACTTGCGCAGCGTCTAACAGAGACGTACTTCTACCTTGCTAAGCGTTACCATATGAATGGTGATTACGCGAATGCTATCTCTTTGTACAAGTTAGCGGTTTCTTTTAACGTGTATGAATACGTAGAACACCGTTACTCTTTCTTAGAGTTAAGCCGTATCTTCACCACGCTTAAAGCTGAGCACTTAGCACAAGTTAAGTTAGCTGAGGCCGAAGAAGAAGCTAACGCTAAGTAAGCAACACATTTTGATTCCGAAAAGCCGCTGCCTGTCAGCGGTTTTTTTATGCTCCTTTTTTATGATCTTCATCTCGTTTTGATTGCTTTTTATTTAAACAACACTAAAATAGTTAGCCTTGCTAACTAAATGCCATTCTTTGATTAGGTGAGTATGCTGAACCAGAATTTAGAAAAGATTGAGCGCTTCGCCTCTAAGATATGGCGCACTCAGGTAAATGAAGATCCTATTTGCCAATTGAGCTTCAATGAATATGACTATTTGAAGGTCATTCAAGCCTCTCCTGAACCGATCCGATTGACAGATCTGGCGATTGAAATGCAAGTAACCAAGCCTTCAGCAACTACTATGGTTCAAAGGTTAGAGAGAAAAGGTCTCGTTGAGCGTAAAGCTTCGCTCGAAGATGCGAGGTCTAAGTTGGTCGTACTGACCAGCAAAGCGGAAGTCGGCTTGGAAGAAGAAAGTAAGATCTATCAGGTCATGGCACAGATACTGGAAAGCCGTTTGTCTGAGCAAGAATCTCAGCAGTTAAACCTATTATTAAATAAAGCTTTAAAGTAAATAATTTAGATATTTAGTTAGCCTTGTTAACTAATTTTTCGAGTCATATCTTGTTGATATGCGACTCACAAATGAAAGTAGAGTAAGAAATGAGTAACTCAATTAGTCGTCAATTTTGGCGATACACAATCCCTACCGTGGCGGCCATGTTGGTTAATGGCCTGTACCAAGTGGTGGATGGCATCTTCATTGGCCGCTATGTGGGGGCTGATGGACTTGCAGGTATCAATGTTGCGTGGCCTGTGATTGGTTCGATTCTTGGTATTGGTATGTTGGTGGGTGTGGGCACTGGTGCGCTTGTCTCGATTCGCCAAGGTGAAAAAGATACTCAAGGCGCTAAGCAGATCTTAGCAACGGGCTTAACCTTGTTGTTAGCGATAACGCCTATTGTCTCTGCATTGCTGTTCTTGTTTGCTGATAACTTCTTGCTTTGGCAGGGCGCTGAAGGGCGAGTGTATGAACTTGGTCTGCAGTACTTACACATTCTGATTGGTGCTAGTGTCTTCACGCTAGGTTCGATCGCGATGCCGTTTCTACTGCGTAACGATGACAGTCCGAACTTAGCGACGATACTGATGATCGTTGGTGCGGTGATTAATATCGTGCTCGATTACCTGTTTATCGCTCTCTATGGCTGGGAGTTGATGGGTGCAGCATTAGCAACAGCGATTGCCCAGTTTGTAGTAACGGCTCTCGGCTTGGCTTACTTCTTCTCGCGTCGAGCAAACCTACGTTTACGTTGGAATGAGTTGAGATTGAAGCTGGATGTGATTCCACAAATCTTCGCCATTGGTACATCAAGCTTCTTTATGTACGCTTATGGTTCGATGATGGTGGCGTTGCACAATGCGTTGTTCTCTCAATATGGCAACCAGTTGATGATCGGTGCTTACGCGATTTTGGGCTACATCGTGACGGTTTATTATCTCACGGCTGAAGGTATCGCCAACGGCATGCAACCATTGGTGAGCTACAACCATGGTGCGCGTAACCAAGCAAACATCCGCAAGCTACTTAAGATTGCGATGATGAGTTCGGTATTGATTGGTGTGGCGTTCGTGCTGCTTCTCAATGCGTTCCCACGTGAGTTTGTATCAGTATTTAACTCAGACGAACCTCAGTTAGTTGAGTACACGGTGTTGGGTATTCGACTACACATGTTTGCATTGGCGCTGGACGGTTTCTTAGTGGTAGCGGGTGCTTATTACCAAGCGGTAAACAAGGGCAGCAAGGCGATGTTTGTAACGATAGGCAATATGCTAATCCAACTGCCGTTCCTGTATATCATGCCTAAGTTGTACGGTGTGCCGGGGATCTGGATTGCGTACCCACTGTCTAACATCGCGTTAAGTGTGGTGGTGATGGTAATGCTCTACAAAGACTTAAAGAAGCTCGATGCCTCACCGATGGAAACAGCGACGGCATAGGTCTGTTTCTTAAGTCGAATTAAAAAGGTCTAGCGAATGCTAGACCTTTTTTGTATCTGTTGCTGGTTAGTTCAATGCGAGGAACTAGATGTTCTTAACGTCTAAACCTGCAAGCTGATGCCAGTAACCATTACATTGGCGGCTTTCAATCTTCATCGGTTTTTGACCTTGCTCGTTCGCTCTGAAGTTGTTGATTTCAGAGAAGGTATCGATACCGAGTGGGCTTAAACGAACCACATCAACCAGGTCGTGCATGTTTGGCAAATCATTGACTAGGTTGTAGCAGTAGCCTGATTGCGTCTGGATACCATTAAGGTTGAATACTGATTGGCCTTCTTGGCTTTCTACTTGTAGCCCTGTTGGGTACTTGATACAGCAGGTTTCGCAATCGTCTTTAGCTTTGTTTTCCGCGCGAGCGGTAAAGCAGCGTGCTGAGTAAGCAAGCGGCAGGTAGCCGTGGCTAAACACTTCAACTTCGAACTTGTTACGAATATTTAGCTCTTCGCACTGGGTCATTACGTTGCTTAGCCATTCGCGAGAAAGCTCAACCGGCATACACCAACGCGTCATGCCTTGTTTCAAGAATAGGTTCAGGGTGCGTGCGTTGTAGGTGTTTACTGCCGGGCCAACCACGAAAGGTACTTTGCTTTCGCTGGCCAGTTGAATAGCAGACACATCATTGGCTTCGATCGCAAAGTCACCGTTATCGATGTACTTCTTCATGATGTTGACTTCGCTTGGTGCTTCTAGCAATGCCATGGTGGAAAGTACGACTTGCTTACCTGAAGCCGACAGCTCTTTAGCAATGTCCATCCAGTGTTTCGCTTTCATCTCACGACGCTTTGAACACACCGCTTCACCTAGGTAGATGATATCGGCTGAGCTTGATTTCGCTTGCTCATAGAAGCTTTCAACGTCTTGTTTTGGCCAAAAATAAAGTAGAGGGCCTAATGCGTATTTCATTGAGTTCTCCATTTGGCTCTATTGCCATTTACGGTGATAAGCGCCAAGCGTGGTTTGTGTACCTTCCGATACATTCGCCAGTGTCGCATTCCAAGCTTGTTCCACTTGGTATTGTTCTGGGTTCGCTAAGTAGCGATCGATAGCTGCACGCCACGTACGAGTGACTTGTTCAACATAAGCCGGGCTGCGTTGGCGACCTTCAATCTTCACTGAGGCAACGTTCGCCGCGAAAAGCTCAGGCAACATGGATAGCGTGTTGAGGCTGGTTGGCTCTTCAAGTGCGTGATAGCGCTTACGTTCACCATCGATATCTGCTTCAAAGCGGCCTTTACACAGCGTTGGGTAACCTGCGTTTTCACCTGCTTCATATTTATCGATAAGGATTTCGTTCAAGCGAGATTCGAGGCCAGTTTCTGTTTCTTGCCAGCGAACGTATTTCGCCGGAGAACAAGCACCAACAGTATTTGGTGATTCGCCTGTCATGTATGAAGAGAGGTAGCAACGGCCTTCTGCCATGATGCACAAGCTACCAAAAGCGAATACTTCAAGGTCAACGTCAGAAGTGATGTTACGAGAAAGCTGTTTGACCTGATGAATCGACAACACACGCGGTAGTACGACACGCTTAACGTTGAAGTTTTTATGGTAGAAGTCGATAGCCGCCGCATTGGTCGCAGATGCTTGCACTGATAGGTGCAGTTCTAGATCTGGATACTTATTTGCAGCGTACTCAAGCACCGCGATGTCTGCGATGATCAGCGCATCAACACCCAGAGCAGCGGCGTTGTCTACGGCATTAGTCCAACGGTCGAAGCCATTTGGGTGAGCAAACGTATTTAGGGCAACATGAATTTTCTTGTTGTGGTCATGCACATACTGCACAGCACGATCGAGCTTTTTACCCGCAAAGTTTAGGCCTGCAAAGTGTCGGGCATTGGTATCGTCTTTGAATCCGATATAGACAGCATCCGCACCACAATCAATAGCGGTTTTCAAAGCAGGTAAGTTACCCGCTGGGCATAAGAGTTCCATTTGCTCACTACCAGTAGAATTAAGTTGAAGCGAGCATTTTATGAAGAATTGTGAATGACGGAATTGATGTAAGGCAGGTTTAGATGGATAAATCTGCTTTTACTCCGTTTGAGGTACTGACGAATCGTGGTTTTGTGTATTAGTTTCGCTTAGGCGGTAAGGTATTTGAGTCGCTTAATTAGTTCTTATGACGGCGGTTTTGGGCAAACAACTCTTCGACATCTTGTTTTGGTTGCGGACGGTAGAAGTGGAAGCCTTGAATCGAACTACAGTTGAGGTTCGATAGCAGAGTTGCTTGCTCACTGGTTTCGACACCTTCAGCAACCACGGTCAAATCGAGAGATTTACCTAGGTTGATGATGTTTTCAATTACGGTGATTTGCTTTGGTAGGGTATCGATATCAGAGATGAAAGCACGGTCTATCTTAAGCTCATCAATTGGGAAGCGAGCAAGGTAAGACAGTGAAGAGTAACCTGTACCAAAATCATCAATGGAGAGAGCAAAGCCAAGTTTCTTGATGGCGTTAAGCATTTGGAGTGTGTGTTCACTATCACTCATCACCGCACTTTCCGTTAGCTCGAATGTAATCGCACTTGGATCAAGCTCGGTCGAACGCAGTAGCTTTTCCATGTAATCAATCAGTTTCGGGTTACCAAACTGTTCTGGTGAAAGGTTGATAGCCACTCGACCTGGAAGGATACCTTGCATCTTCCAGCGCTTAACCGTAGCAAATACTTCACGCATTACCACTCGGCCAAGTTGTTCAATAAGCCCTGCTCGTTCCGCCACAGGAATGAACGCGGCCGGACTGATATAACCTTCGACAGGATGCTTCCAACGTACCAGAGCTTCAGCGCCGTTGATGGTGAAATCACGGGCATTCACTTTCGGTTGATACCAAACCTCAAGTCCATTTTGTTGCAGTGCTTTTTGGAGCTCTATCTCAAGCCACAGTCGCATACGCGCTTCTTTATTCATCTGTTCGTTGAACTTGATCAGACGATTACGACCACGATCTTTCGCTTCATACATTGCTGTGTCTGCATTTTGCAGCAAGATACGAGCATCAGTACCATCTTGAGGAAAGCTCACACTACCAATAGAGCAGGCTAAGCGCTTGCTAAAGTGGTGAAGATCGAAGGGTTGATTGATCAGGGAAATGATCTTTTCAGCGAGCATTTCAGGTGTTCGCTGATGTTCAGGTTCTGGAAGGATAATACCAAACTCATCCCCGCCTAAATGTCCAATCACGGCCTTACGAGGCAGTAAGCGTTTAAGACGCGAAGCGACCTCTTTAATCACCTTGTCACCGATGTGATGACCAAGTGAGTCATTGATATTTTTAAAGTTATCAATGTCTAAGTAGAGCATCACCACCGGCGTATCGTTGTGAATGAACTGCTCAAGACGCTTAGTAAACCCAACTCGATTGTAGAGTTTGGTCAGTGCATCTATGTAGGCATCTTCACTGTTTGCTGGTGTGTATTGTTTTGCGGTTTCTTGTGCGTCTTGAATAAGCACCAGCTGAGTGTTGCTTCCAAGAACGGTGGTGGAGTCGATGTTGAGCTGGACCTTACGTTCAAAGCCGCATCGCGCACCCGTTAAGCAAACCAAACCAGACTCAGAAATAATAGAGCTGAGGTTATTATTGAAGACTGTTTTGGTTTGTTCATCGATAAATAGGCGTCCCAACTCTTCACCAATTAACTCTGTGGTTGAGTTAAAGCCAAGCAAGCGCGCTGCTGCTGGGTTAGATGACAAGATGTAGTCACTTTCAACGAGCAGTAATCCGTCAGGGAGTAGTTGAGATAGTTTGTGGAATTTGGCTTCGGATTCTTCTAAAGAACGGACAAGTACTTGGTTTTCTGATGTGTCGAAGGCGTGAAAGACGATGTAGTCGGTTTTGTTGCCATTGGTAAGCGGAGATAGGCTGAAATGAAGGCTGGTATCGAGGTCTGTTTCGTTGAGGGTGACTTCGGCCTCAATCGTTTCGCCACTGAATGCACGCTCATAGTAAGGCTTGAGATGTTGGTAGAACTGTTCGCCCAATGTTTGGCGATCATTCATGCCTGCAAGCTCTGTTTGACTCAAACCAGCAATATCGCAGTAACGCTCATTCACCATAAAATAGTTATGTTGAGCATCAAGTACTGCAAAAAAGAACGGACTATTTGCAGTTAGCTGGGTAAACCAATGTTGTAGTTGTTGGGGAGGCATCAAAGTACTACCAATTCTCCAAGAGCTTGAATATTCACTATCGATAAATATTTATTACTTTTTGTGTGGCTATCGATATTTACCTGTGAGTGCAGCGATCCGCTGTAATTCTCATTACCTGAGTTACTATAACTGTGATTTTCAGGATATTAAAGGTCGAGTATCAAACAGAAGTTAATTTGATACATAACAGTAACTGAGATCTCAACATCATCTATGATGCATTCCATATTATTGACAAAGTTACGGATAAGTCACGTGATAAACAAGATTCGCACTCAACTAGTTCAAAATGCCGCATCAATTTTGCGATCTCCAGTCCAGTTATTGCCTAAAACAGTACAAAAAAGAGCCTTATTGGAGGCGCTTAAGAATGTATTCAAGGAAGCTTTAGAGGACGGTGACTTTGAGTTTTTAGAAGACAAATGGCTGAAAGTCTCAATAAAAGACATGGGGTTAAGTTGGTGTATTAGCTACAAAAATGAGCAACTGGTTGTAGCTGATAAAGAGGTGGTTGAAGATGTAAGCTTTAGCGGCAATCTTAACGATCTTGTGTTGATTGCGGGGCGTAAAGAAGACCCAGATACGCTTTTCTTCCAACGTAGACTGTCTATTGAAGGCGATACCGAGCTCGGTTTAGAAGTTAAAAACTTGATGGATAGCGTAGATTTGGACTTATTGCCGACTCCTATGAAAACTTTGTTAAATCAATTAGCTGATTTTGTGCAGAAGGGAGTACAATCCCCAGATACACAAAGTGAGGTAATGAATGCTTATTCGAACTGAAGCACCGGCAGATATACTTGTCATTGATCGTTTATTGAAATCTGTTTTTGAAACAGATGCAGAAGCTAACTTGGTTATGAGCTTGCGTGAGAATAGCCATTTAACGCTATCGCTGGTGGCTTGTTCTGATGAAGGCGAGGTGGTTGGTCACCTGATGTTTAGCCCTATCACTCTTGATGGCGACGATCATAACTGGCAAGGGCTTGCGCCTCTCGCTGTGAAAGAAGAGTTCCGCAACCAAGGCATTGCCAAATCTCTAGTTGAAGATGCGTTTTCCACTTTGGTTGATTTTGGTTACCCAGCTTGCGTTGTGTTGGGTGACCCTGCTTATTACAGCCGCTTTGGTTTCAAGGCTGCGAGCGAGTTTGGCCTGAGTTGTGTTTGGGATGTGCCTGAAGGTGCTTTCCAAGCGATTGAATTGGTAAACGGTGCGTTTGCTGGACATACTGGTGAGATTGCTTACAGTCCTGAGTTCAACGACTTATAAGCTGATTTATCACGCAACAAGATACAAACTGATTTAGTCTAAATAAAGGAGCTTGATGCTCCTTTATTTTTTGTTAGTATCAGCCCTGCTCTAATAAGCGCTCTTTCAATAGAGGCAGCTTTCACAAAACTAGTTCTAACAAACTTCTGGTTTCAATAAACTTTGGCTCCAATAAACTTTGGCTCCAATAAACATAAGGTTACTACCGCTAGATATGTCACAAACACACGCGCAATACCTACATGAGATGGGCATTAGCCAATGGGAACTAAGTCACCCAGAGCGTTTAGCAGGTTATGAATCTGAATTGACTCCGCTCTCGAGCGATTGCAAGTTACTGTTGGTTTCGCCTGAAAAACCTCAGGAAGATCTCGCCGTGATGTTTGAGCGAGTACTCAAAAGTATCAAGCTCGACTTATCTCAGGCTTTACACCTTCAACCGCAACACTTGTCTACTGTGGATTTAGGTTCGGTTGAGTGGATATGGTTTGCTGGTTGTGAGTCGGCTCAAGAGCTGAAGGCTAAAACACTTCAATCGCCATTACTGTCTGACATTAACGGTAACAACCAACACCGCCGCGACTTATGGCAACAAATTTGTGCTTATGACTAATCAATTTTTACCGACTTCACAACAACACCTAGACGCCATTTGGAAGATAGAGCAGGCCGCGCATTCTCACCCTTGGTCTGAAAATATGATCCGAGATCTTGATAGCCGAGGCGCTTGTCATCATGTCCTTGAAGTTGATGGACAAGTGGTGGGCTATTTCTTCGCGCAAAACATCGTTGGCGAAGTCACATTGCTTAATATCGCGGTAGACCCAAGCCAGCAAGGCAAAGGGTATGGAAAAGCGTTAACGGAACATTTCCTTGATATGTGTGAGCAAGCTGACGCGGAAAGTGCTTGGCTGGAAGTTCGCGAAAGTAATGTGAACGCGTTTAATCTTTACGAAAAGGCAGGCTTCAACGAAGTTGATCGCCGTCGTAATTACTATCCAACTAAACAAGGCAACGAAGATGCCATCATTATGAGCTATCTTTTTATGTCTTTTAGCTAGTCATGTTACGTCTTTTCGCTAACTAGATAGCTAATCACAAAATTAGCCAAAAAATAGGGTGTAAACTGACCCTTTAGAAAGTGATACGCTTTCTGTATAATCCGCACACAGAATTCAAGGGCAAGTATTATCTACTTGCCCTTTTTACGCTTTAGATCAGCAAAGGGCGACTATGTCTTTCCAACAAGAAGTGAGCAAACGTAGAACGTTTGCGATTATCTCTCACCCGGATGCGGGTAAAACCACGATTACTGAAAAAGTTCTTTTATTCGGAAACGCGATTAAAAAAGCGGGTACCGTAAAAGGCCGTGGCTCTAACCAGCACGCTAAATCTGACTGGATGGAGATGGAAAAAGAACGTGGTATCTCGGTAACTACGTCGGTAATGCAATTCCCATACAATGATTGCCTAGTAAACCTACTCGATACTCCAGGACACGAAGATTTCTCGGAAGATACGTACCGTACGCTAACAGCGGTTGATTCTTGTTTGATGGTTATCGATGCTGCTAAAGGTGTCGAAGACCGTACTCGTAAGCTGATGGAAGTAACACGTCTTCGTGATACTCCAATCGTAACGTTTATGAACAAACTTGACCGTGATGTTCGTGACCCGATGGAAGTGCTTGATGAAGTGGAAAGCGAGCTAGGTATGGCTTGTGCTCCAATCTCATGGCCAATCGGTTGTGGTAAAGAGTTTAAAGGTGTTTACCATATTCACCGTGACGAAACGATCTTGTACGAATCTGGCCACGGTCATGAGATTCAAGAAGTTCGCATCATTAAAGGTTTGGACAACCCTGAGCTAGATGAAGCGGTAGGTGCTGATCTTGCGGAAAGCGTACGTGAAGAACTAGAGCTTGTTATTGGTGCTTGTCCGGAGTTTGATCACGAACTGTTCCTTGCTGGTGAGCTAACGCCGGTTTACTTCGGTACTGCATTGGGTAACTTTGGTGTGGACCACATGCTTGATGGTCTAACGAAGTGGGCTCCTGCACCTCAAACGCGCCAAGCGAATGAGCGTGATGTAGAAGCGACAGAAGAGAAATTCTCTGGTTTCGTCTTCAAGATCCAAGCAAACATGGACCCTAAACACCGTGACCGTATCGCATTCATGCGTATCGTTTCGGGTACTTACAACCAAGGTATGAAGATGAACCATGTTCGTACAGGCAAGAGTGTAAGTATCTCTGATGCGGTAACCTTTATGGCGGGTGACCGTGCACGTGCTGAAAAAGCATACGCGGGTGATATTATCGGTCTACATAACCACGGTACTATCCAGATTGGTGATACCTTTACTCAAGGTGAGAGCCTTAAGTTCGCTGGTATTCCTAACTTCGCACCTGAGCTATTCCGTCGTATCCGTCTACGCGATCCACTGAAGCAGAAGCAACTTCTAAAAGGATTAGTTCAGCTTTCAGAAGAGGGCGCAGTACAAGTATTCCGTCCTATGCAGAACAACGATCTGATCGTTGGTGCGGTTGGTGTACTTCAGTTCGACGTGGTTGTAGCGCGCTTGAAAGCGGAATACAACGTAGAAGCTATCTACGAAGGTGTTAACGTTGCAACAGCTCGCTGGGTTGAGTGTGACGACGCTAAGAAACTGGAAGAGTTCAAACGTAAGAACCAATCTAACCTAGCGCTAGATGGCGGTGACAACCTGTCTTACATCGCACCAACTATGGTGAACTTGAACCTAGCTTCTGAACGTTTCCCTGAAGTTCAATTCCGAGCGACGCGCGAGCACTAATTTCTCCGCGATCTATTAGAGTTAAACAAAAACGTCTATTGTTCTGCAATAGGCGTTTTTTAATGCGTTTTATTTGAGGTTTAAAGGCTGAGGTTAGAGGCAGTTATGTTGGGTTGGATAAAAACTTGGGTTAAAAGATACGATAAGTGGTGTGAAGAGCTTGGGTTAACGCCTGAGAACAAGCGCAGTTGTGTTGCTTATCGCCGTGATCCTCAAGGGAAACAAACAGAGAGTAGGGAAGATGACACAGCAAATAAGTGACTTTCCGCTGTTTGATACTCATTGCCACGCGGATTTTGAGGCGTTTGAGCAAGGTTTTACACCTGAACAAAGTATTGATGGCTATCTTAAAGAAGCAAAGCAAGCTCAAGTCGAGAAGTTAATCATCCCTTCTATTGGCCAAAGTAACTGGAGGAAGCTCGATGAAATCGCTCAATCTCACCCCAATGTTTACTACGCATTAGGCTTTCATCCTTACTTTTTAGAGCAAGCGGATGAGATGCAATTTGAAGAACTTCACCAACTACTCGCATCAAAAACACGTCAGTGTGTGGCCATTGGTGAGTGTGGGTTGGACTTTTTTGTGGATGTGGAACAGGAGAAACAAGAGCGCTTTTTCATCCAGCAAATGGAACTTGCCAAGGAGTTTGACCTGCCTTTAATCATCCATGAGAGGAAGTCTTACAACCGACTTATCGAGCTAATAAAGCAGCATAAGTTCACCTTAGGTGGTGTGATTCACGGTTTTTCTGGGAGTGAACAGCAAGCTTTGGCGTGGATCAAGCTCGGTTTCTATATTGGCGTCGGTGGAACGATAACTTACCCAAGAGCGCAAAAAACACGCACAACCATCGCAAAATTGCCCCTTGAATGTCTGGTATTGGAAACGGATGCTCCGGACATGCCCATGTATGGAAACCAAGGAAATGTTAATCATTCCAAATATTTAGTTACGATCTTAAATGAACTTTTTTTGCTTAGAAAAGAGCCAAAGCAATCGATTGCAGCGCAAATTTGGCAAAATAGCCATCGCGCATTCGGTATATGTGAATAAAATCGAAGGTTTTTGTTTATCGTTTGCGTAAATTGCACTGAGCTTGTGATTTGGGTCACATTTGTGTGTGAATGGTACATGAATCTTCTACGAAAGTGTGAGGACGGCATTACTTTATTAGTGGTCGCATGAGTATAATTGCCTCCGCTTTATAGCCCCATTTTGTAACACGCCAATAAATAACTAATAAGGAAGTCATAAACTATGAGCCTGTTTATGAGCCTAGTCGGAATGGTTGCACTGATCGCAATCGCAGTACTACTATCTGACAACCGCAAAGCTATTAATCTAAGAACAGTGGGTGGCGCTTTCGCTATCCAATTCGCACTTGGTGCATTCGTACTTTACATCCCTTGGGGTCGTGATCTACTTGCAGGTTTCTCTGCTGGTGTAGCAAACGTGATCGACTACGGTAAAGACGGTACTG
Source organism: Vibrio sp. 10N.239.311.G01 (assembly GCF_041465805.1). NCBI lineage: Bacteria > Pseudomonadati > Pseudomonadota > Gammaproteobacteria > Vibrionales > Vibrionaceae > Vibrio > Vibrio sp. 10N.239.311.G01. Next base: position 245,929 of record NZ_JBFSRM010000003.1, on the reverse strand, counting down.
GTTTCCTATTCGGCAGCCTAGTTAACTTCTCAGTTGACGGTATCGGTTTCATCTTTGCTTTCCAAGTACTACCAACTCTGATTTTCTTCTCTGCACTTATCTCTGTACTTTACTACATTGGTGTTATGCAAATTGTAATCAAAGTTCTTGGTGGTGGTCTTCAGAAAGCTCTAGGTACTTCTCGCGCCGAGTCTATGTCTGCAGCAGCAAACATCTTCGTTGGTCAAACTGAAGCACCTCTAGTTGTTCGTCCATTTGTTCCTAAAATGACTAACTCTGAACTATTCGCAGTAATGTGTGGTGGTTTGGCTTCTGTAGCTGGTGGTGTACTAGCAGGTTACGCATCTATGGGTGTACCTCTAGAGTACCTAGTTGCAGCGTCATTCATGGCAGCACCTGGTGGTCTACTATTCGCTAAAATCATCAAGCCTGAAACAGATACGCCAGACGACAACATCGCTGACGAAATGGACGGTGGCGATGACAAACCAGCTAACGTTATCGACGCAGCAGCAGGTGGCGCATCAGTTGGTCTACAACTAGCACTTAACGTTGGTGCAATGCTACTAGCATTCATCGGTCTAATTGCTCTAATCAACGGTATCCTAGGTGGCATCGGTGGTTGGTTCGGTATGGAAAACCTAACTCTAGAACTTCTTCTAGGTTGGATCTTCGCACCGCTAGCATTCATCATTGGTGTTCCATGGGAAGAAGCAACTATCGCTGGTTCTTTCATTGGTCAGAAGACAGTTGTTAACGAATTCGTTGCATACCTAAACTTCGTACCATACGTTGGTGAAAACGCTCAAGTTGTTGCAGCAACTGGTCAAGTGATGTCTGAGAAGACTCAAGCTATCATCGCATTCGCACTATGTGGTTTCGCAAACCTTTCTTCAATTGCGATTCTTCTAGGTGGTCTAGGTGGTATTGCACCAAGCCGTCGCCACGACATCGCACGTATGGGTGTTAAAGCGGTAATTGCTGGTACTCTATCTAACCTGATGGCAGCAACAATTGCTGGCTTCTTCCTGTCTTTCTAATTAGTTAGAAATCGATATATAGACGCCATAATAATATCGCCCCGTAGCAAGAAATTGCTGCGGGGCTTTTTTGTTTTTAGGCCTGCCGTTTTTAGTATATGCACGCGCTTATGCTTAGATTCGATGTAGGGTCTAGAATGTTTTTTTGAGATACAAACCGTTTGCGTTCTAAGGAGCACTACAATTTATTGATGGATACCTATAATGTATAAGCTAAAGGGATAGGATGTCTCTGTTGGCAAGAAAGTAACCTCGAAATCAACTCGAACGTTATTCTTCTGGGATTAAGCCAAAATTAGCGATACGCTATAGATGTTAGACACAACATGACTGATTTGTTGTGCCATAGACCAAACTGGTACTGTGCGGTGACAAGGATTGCAATTGGTAGCGAAAGTTATCAAGTCTTCAGGGAACCAAGTCCGTTCATTTGTGGCTACTGAGCATTACTAAAATATCCATCTATACTGGATGGAGGGCGAAGTAGTTAACTATTTGAATATATTGATCGGAGATAGAAATGAGCGATTTAAAAGCAGCAGCTCTACGTGCACTTAAACTTATGGACCTAACTACGCTAAATGACGACGATACTACTGAAAAAGTAGTGGCGCTTTGTCATGACGCGAAGACTGCAGTAGGCAACACCGCTGCAATCTGTATTTACCCTCGCTTTATCCCAGCAGCTAAGAAAGCGTTGCGTGAGCAAGGTACTCCAGAAGTACGCATTGCGACTGTAACTAACTTCCCTCATGGTAATGACGACATCGAAATTGCTGTTGCAGAAACAAAAGCAGCGGTAGCGTACGGCGCAGACGAAGTTGACGTAGTATTCCCATACCGTGCTCTTATTGCTGGCAACGAAGAAGTTGGCTTTGAGCTAGTTAAACAGTGTAAAGCAGCTTGTGGTGACATCACGCTTAAAGTGATCATCGAAACAGGTGAACTGAAAGAAGAAGCACTAATCAAGAAAGCTTCTCAAATCTGTATCGAAGCAGGTGCAGACTTCATCAAAACTTCAACAGGTAAAGTGCCAGTAAACGCGACTCCAGAGTACGCGCGCATGATGCTTGAAGTTATTCGTGACATGGGTGTTGCTAAAACAGTTGGTTTCAAACCAGCTGGTGGCGTACGTACTGCTGAAGATGCAGCACTATACCTAGCAATGGCTGATGAGCTACTAGGCGCTGAGTGGGCAGACAACATGCACTACCGTTTTGGTGCTTCAAGCCTACTAACTAACCTTCTTAATACATTAGAAGTGACAGACCAGACTGCTGATCCAGCAGCATACTAATTTACTCGTCATATTTGACACCGCAGCGTTGTTGACTGCGTAAGTTCCTCCTAATCACATAGAGCCTCTATGCTCATAGGAATGAACTCACTGGTCGCCTAACTGCAACGCCAAATATTTAGAGTATTGAACATAATAAGTCTGTTTGATGGAGTGGCGTCAAGCCACTCCATATTACCTCTTTTCCCTACAAACCATACTCACTAGAGTTTGGGAGGCACTAATGTATCTACCTCAAGAAATTATTCGCAGAAAACGTGACGGTGAAGTCCTAACAGCTGAAGAAATTAACTTCTTCATTCAAGGTGTGGCTAAGAACACGGTTTCTGAAGGCCAAATTGCCGCATTCGCAATGGCTATCTTTTTTAATGAAATGACGATGCCAGAACGTATCGCACTAACGTGTGCAATGCGTGATTCAGGCATGGTGATTGACTGGAGCCACATGAACTTTGATGGCCCAATCGTTGATAAACACTCTACTGGTGGTGTTGGCGACGTTACTTCTCTGATGCTTGGCCCAATGGTGGCAGCATGTGGCGGTTTCGTTCCAATGATCTCTGGTCGTGGTTTAGGCCACACTGGCGGTACGCTAGACAAGCTGGAATCTATTCCGGGTTACAACATTACACCAACCAACGATGTGTTCGGTGAAGTAACGAAAGATGCTGGCGTGGCTATCATCGGTCAAACAGGCGATCTAGCTCCTGCTGACAAGCGTGTTTACGCAACTCGTGATATCACAGCAACAGTCGATAACATCTCGCTGATCACGGCTTCAATCCTATCTAAGAAACTGGCTGCGGGCCTTGATTCTCTAGTGATGGATGTAAAAGTAGGTTCAGGCGCATTCATGCCGACTTACGAAGCATCTGAAGAGCTAGCGAAATCTATCGTTGCAGTAGCAAACGGTGCGGGTACTAAAACAACAGCAATCCTAACGGACATGAACCAAGTGCTGGCTTCTTCAGCGGGTAACGCAGTAGAAGTTCGTGAAGCGGTTCAGTTCCTAACGGGTGAATACCGTAACCCTCGCTTGTTAGAGATCACTCTAGCATCGTGTGCTGAAATGCTGGTGCTCGGTAACCTAGCTAAAGACTCAGACGAAGCGCGCGAAAAACTGATGGCAGTACTGGATAACGGTAAGGCAGCAGAGTGCTTCGGTAAAATGGTAGCGGGCCTTGGTGGTCCAGTTGATTTCGTAATGAACTACGATAACTACCTAGAAAAAGCAGACATTATTAAGCCAGTGTACGCGTTAGAAAGCGGTGTGGTATCAGCAATGGATACTCGTGCAATTGGTATGGCTGTGGTTGGTATGGGCGGCGGTCGTCGTGTAGCAACTGACAGCATTGATTACGCAGTCGGTTTTGATCACTTCATTCGCCTAGGTGAAGTAGCAAGTGAAGATAAGCCATTAGCAATGATTCATGCTCGTAACGAACAACAGTGGCAAGAAGCTGCAACAGCATTACAAAATGCAATCACTGTGGGCGGAGAATATACAGCAACGCCAGACGTTTACCGTCAGATTCGTTCTGAAGACGTGTAAATAACAGGTATCGGTATACCTCGCGTATACCGATAAACAGAGTTCTGGTGCAAAGAGCAATAAGTTGGTGAAGAAAATGAAAAGAGCATTTATTTTAGTTTTAGATTCATTCGGTATCGGTGAAACAGCGGATGCAGACAAATTTGGTGATGTAGGTTCTGACACTATGGGCCACATCGCAGATCATTGTGACCAAGGTCTTGCAGACAATGCAGATCGTAAAGGTTCACTGGCACTGCCAAACCTGTCTAAGCTAGGTCTAGCGATGGCTCACAAAGAGTCTACAGGTCGTTTTGCTCCTGGTATGGATGCAGACGCTGAGATCATTGGCGCTTACGGTCACGCTGCTGAGCTGTCTTCTGGTAAAGACACGCCATCAGGTCACTGGGAAATCGCGGGTGTTCCTGTACTGTTTGACTGGGGCTACTTCACCGACAAAGAGAACAGCTTTCCAAAAGAACTGACTGACCGCATCCTTGAGCGTGCAGGCCTGTCTGGTTTCTTAGGTAACTGCCACTCATCTGGCACGGAAATCCTAGATAACCTAGGTGAAGAGCACATGAAGACTGGCTTGCCTATCTTCTATACCTCTGCAGACTCTGTTTTCCAGATCGCTTGTCACGAAGAGACATTCGGCCTGCAAAACCTATTAGATCTTTGTCAGATTGCTCGTGAAGAGCTAGAAGATTACAACATTGGTCGTGTTATCGCTCGTCCGTTCATTGGCCCAGGTAAAGGTCAATTCGAACGTACTGGTAACCGTCGTGACCTTTCTGTTGAGCCACCTGCAGCTACCATTCTTCAGAAGTTGGTTGATGAGAAGGGCGGTAACGTTCACTCAATCGGTAAGATCTCTGATATCTACGCGGGTTGTGGCATCACTCAGAAAACCAAAGCAACAGGTATCCCTGCGCTATTTGAAGCAACCAAAGATGCGATCAATGAAGCGGGCGACAACACTATCGTGTTCACTAACTTCGTTGATTTTGACTCAGCTTACGGCCACCGCCGTGATGTTGCTGGTTACGCAGCGGCACTTGAGTACTTCGATGGTCGCATCAATGAAATCATCGATATGATGAAAGAAGACGATGTGCTTATCTTAACTGCTGACCACGGTTGTGATCCGACATGGCCAGGTACAGACCATACTCGTGAGCACATCCCTGTGATTGTTTACGGTCAGAAGGTTCCAGCCGGTTCTTTAGGCCGTCGCGATACGTTCGCTGATATCGGTCAAAGCTTAGCGTCATACTTTGGTACATCGCCAATGGGACACGGTACAAGCTTTCTATAATAGTTAACGAAGAGAGAGGGAAACCTCTCTCTTCTTTTTTTGTTTTGAGATTAAGGATATTTTCAATGGCTACTCCACATATTAATGCTGAAATGGGTGATTTCGCTGACGTAGTTTTAATGCCAGGCGATCCGCTACGTGCTAAATACATCGCTGAAACCTTCTTAGAAGAAGTGGTTCAAGTGTGCGACGTTCGCAACATGTTTGGTTACACCGGTACTTACAAAGGTCGTAAGGTTTCGGTAATGGGACACGGTATGGGCATTCCATCTTGTTCTATTTACGCGACTGAGCTTATCAAAGACTTTGGTGTGAAGAAGATCATTCGTGTGGGCAGTTGTGGTGCAGTGAGCGAAGATATCAAAGTGCGTGATGTGGTGATCGGCATGGGCGCATGTACTGACTCTAAAGTGAACCGTATTCGCTTTAAAGATCATGACTTTGCGGCGATTGCGGATTACAAAATGGTGCGCGCGGCAGAAGATGCAGCCAAAGCTCTCGGTGTCGGCGTAAAAGTCGGTAACCTGTTCTCGGCTGAGCTGTTCTACACGCCAGATCCAGAGATGTTCGAAGTAATGGACAAATACGGCATTGTTGGCGTAGAGATGGAAGCGGCTGGCATCTATGGTGTATGTGCTGAATACGGCGCAAAAGCTCTAACGATCTGTACTGTTTCTGACCACATCAAGACTGGTGAGCAAACGACATCAGATGAACGTCAAACGACTTTCAACGACATGATGGTTATCGCACTAGACTCAGTGTTGCTTGGTGACCAAGAATAATCTTGATTTGTCTTAGCTTGATAAGTGAACAGATAACAAAAAGCCCCGTTGCTGCCTGAGCGTCGGGGCTTTTTATTGGATTGCTGTACTTATTCTGAGTCTAGTATTTATTGTCAGCCTAGTGTGTTTATGAGCTTACATTTTTCAATAGTAAGTTCTCACCAGACTTAGTTGGTCTTCTGCGAATCAGCATGATGAACAACAAGCCACTCACAAACCCCATCAACACCATACCGATCATGTAGCGATCACTTTTGCGGTAGTGGTGATCAGAAATCGCCGTCATCTTACCGGTTTCAAAAGTCACTCGAATAAAGCCGATGATCGTTTTCTCTGGAGAATAAATAGGTTCAACTAACTGTTGTCTGCCGATACTTGCTGTTGAAAGTGGTGTATCTAAGCCAAGAACCTCACGTACCGAGAGGGCTTTTTCGCTCGAAGCCAGTCGAATACCCTCTGCATCATAGATGGTGGTATCGAACACCAGTCGGTCTTGAGATAGCTGGTTAGTCAGATCAAGCAATCGCTCTTGGTCTTGTTGCGTGATCATCTTGCTGGCTGAAAGTGATGCCTGAGAGATAAGCAGCTTGGTAAGAGTTTCCAACTGTTTTGCTTGGATCTTCTCGTTACCTTTACTGATCACGACCGTATTTTTAATCGTTACAACGAACATGGTAGCCAACAAAATGAGGGCTAGCATTCGTAAAGCGTTACGTATTGAGAACAATGATTCATTCATGTTTCACGAAGCCTGAAATAAACAAATGTTATGATTAAGACATATTGAGACTTGCGTTTTCAAATTGCAATAGGTTAACGTTTAGCATAGTTAATTAGGAATCATACACATGGACGCTCAGAAATATCTGCCGATAAAAAGGCATACGACATTATTAACTCGACTCCCCGAGACTTGTTTCGCTTCTCAACTCGCTAAATCCAAGGCCAATTGGATTGTGTTTGGTGAGTACCTATCTCCACAATCTTTCGATGACATCGACTTTTTCACTGGCACTTACAACACCATCCTCGATACGTGGAAGGTTGGGCATTATGAAGTGGCTTTGATGTCAGGCAATCTAACGCCAGCACACGAAGAAATCCTCCAAGCGCTAAAGCTTGATTATGCTTGCCTTAGCGAGGTCCCAGACTTATCTAAGCCAGGTTTGATCGTGATGGATATGGATTCCACAGCGATTCAAATTGAATGCATTGATGAGATTGCCAAGCTAGCTGGAGTGGGAGAGTTAGTCTCTGAAATCACAGAACGAGCGATGCAAGGCGAGCTCGACTTTGAACAGAGCCTGCGCCAACGAGTAGGAGCACTGAAAGGTGCGGATGAATCGATATTAGAGCAAGTGCGTCAGTCATTGCCATTCATGCCAGACTTGGTCGGGCTGGTGAATACTCTAAATAAGCTTGGCTGGAAAACGGCGATTGCATCAGGCGGTTTTACTTACTTCTCTGACTACCTGAAAGATACCCTTGATCTAGACCATGCTCAATCAAACACGCTTGAGATCGTCAACGGTAAGTTGACGGGTGAAGTCTTAGGCGATGTTGTTTCGGCGCAGACCAAAGCGGATATCTTGGTAGAGTTGGCTGAAGAGTACGAATTGGAACTACATAATACCGTTGCCGTTGGTGATGGTGCCAATGACTTGGTGATGATGGGCTCTGCAGGTTTAGGCATTGCCTACCACGCAAAACCAAAAGTAGAGCAGCAAGCTCAAACTGCTGTTCGTTACGCAGGTTTAGGCGGTGTGCTGTGTATCTTGTCGGGTGTATTGGCTAAGCAACAGAAGATCAGCTGGCAAGCGAAACCTTAGGGGCTCTACCTAAGTGCTATTGGCTATGTATCTTATTTAGCAATAGTGGCTCAGACACAAAAAAAGCAGGCTATCAGCCTGCTTTTTCAATTTTCATGCTTAAGTTAATACGCCACTCGAGGCTAGCGTGTTAGCTCCAATCGAATCAGCACTTCATCGGTAATGTCCTCTATCTCGCCATAACCGATAAACGCCGTCACCTCATTCTCTAATTTCTTCGCCTGGTGCATGCTGATTCGTGCAAGTTCTTCTAAATCCGATTGGAATAAACTGGTGAGTGGATTAAAGATGGGAGCTGTCGTGACTCGCAATACGTATACGTCACCTAAGTGCTGTGCCTTCTTAATGAATAAGATTCGCTCTTTTGCAGACGTGAAATCTTTGACCAGTTTCGTATGTACGGATTGGATCTTGTCACCAAACTTAACCGCAGCAATGTAGACGTCATGGTGTTTAGGTTCTGCCCCTTCAATCCTTTTTAGTGGCTCAGCCAGTAGCGAGTTAGAGTGCCCTTTGAAAATAGGTTCGAGTGAGAACTTTTGATTGTGTCCAAGCTTTGCGAGCAAGGCTAGATGCTTATTCAATGGGAAATTCACACCAATGATCTTACAGCGCAGCGTTGAACTTGGCTTATCAATGAATATTGGGTTACTGACCATCTTGCTCAACAAAATGTTGTGCAGTGATTCGAGTAGCGAATGTGTTGGCAGTATCTCTTGCTTCTTAATCAGCTTACTTTGGTTTTGATCGATAAGCCCATTAAGGAAAGCGATGGTACGCATTGTCTTGGCGTTCTCGGCAATAACCAACTGCACGTTGCGACCATTCGGACTCACTCGAATTACGTGGTAAGGCACTGTGCTCAGTGGCAGGTTCTTGTCATAGAGCTGCAGTTCATTGAAGTTCACTAATACCGGATCATTAATCTTGAGTACCATTGGGTGTTCAAGGCTAATGCTCAGTCCACGCTTCGAAATATCTAAGGTGTGTCCGTTCGCCGCTGTGCCATCTTGTGATGTAAGTTGCAACGGTGACTTAAATTGGTATCTCGGCTCTTTACGACGAGTCTGAGAGTCAAAGTAGATGCTTTGAATATTGCCGACGACAGTACGCGGGTGACGGAAGCGGTTCAATTCACTGCTTGGAATGCGTGGCTTTTCACTCAGAAGATAGTCCGCCGCACTTTCGTGATCGCCAATCTCTTGCAAGATTCCGCAATGCGTCAGTTGAGCTGAGCTTTGAGCCAGCGTATCCGAGTGTTTAGCTAATGCTTGTCGCTCAGTGTCTGAAAGTTCGAAAACCGAGAACTTGAACGCCTTCCAACTTTTACGTTTGCCACCGATGTGCCAGAACAGCTGTCTTTGTTCACGAGAGGCTTCAGGCAGCATCATTGAATAGAACAAGGTATTGTTTTGGTGTTCATGGGTAAAAGAGTAGATAACGTTACTGGTTCCCTTCACTCCTGGTTTCGCCAACAGGTTCATACGTTGCTCGTTGAACAGGGTACCCAGCGCTTGTTGATTTCGTTCGTCGTGCCAATATTGCCATAATGGATGGTTGTTATCCGTCAGTAGGGCAAGCTTTAGTTCGCTGCCGCTGAAAAACAGGGGTAGGTTACAAGTATGCTTTAGATAGGTATGTTCGATTCCTCGAGTACGAGTTCGAATAATCCTATCTTGATTCTCATGGCTGGTTTTCTTACTGGTGCTATTTAAAGACTCATCGAGTAAGCGAGCCACAATATTGTTGTCGCTTACCTTGATGGTTCTTAGAAATTTGACCGCGTTGTTCTCATAAGATTCGTCGATACCCAAAACACGAAATTCAATGGCTTTGTTAACATCGATCTCTAGAGATTTCTCAACCAACTCTGTGAATTTAACACTAATGATTTCACCAAGATTGTATCGAAAGGTGCTTGGTACTTTGAATTTTGCGCCTGACGGAGATATATCAACTGTCACACCATGTAGGCTTTGACCTTTAGATGTTGTCACTTCAACCTGTGAACTGATCTTGAGTCTGTTTTCTTGACGTTTTAAATCGTAGCCCAAGTTAATCGCTTCTGCTTCATATGGACTATTCGCATTGGTGATGTCATGTTTATTTTGAGAGGAGATATTAACAACACTGCGAAGTGGCTGAGTTCGTGGTGTCATTACCAACTCCCACGTGCCCTCTGTGTAACCTTTAAACTTTTTAGTGCCGCGTTGGTAAGCATTCAAAGCGATGTCATCAAGCCAGTGTTTACGGCCGTCTAGCGTGAACTGGCGACATTCATTATCAATACGCCCGCGTAAATCAATGCTCTTTGTACACGGAGCCATGATACGATTCAGTTCCATTTTAACGAGTAGCTTTAGAGACGGCGATTCGCCTTCTGTCATTTGTGAAAGAAGGAATTCGAAATCTTCGGCGTGGTAAGCCGGGATAAGTCGTTCTGCTACAGATAGAATTTCAGATTGCTGCATATTTTTCTTGTTAGAATGGACGGTGCATTGATGTTATCGGCTAGTTTCAATCGATCTTTAAGTATAAGTGGTATGACTGCAACGTTTATTTTAATGCGTACGGTCAACAAGGTCACAAAATAGTAACATTTACCAGTTACCAAGCAAATTATTGAGGTTTTATGGCTAAGGCAAAACGAGCTTATGTGTGTAATGACTGTGGCGCTGACTTTCCACGTTGGCAAGGGCAGTGCAACGCATGTGGTGCTTGGAACACGATTACAGAAGTTAGGTTAGCCGCTTCACCTCAGGTAGCGCGCAATGAAAGATTATCTGGTTATGCTGGTTCTGTAACAGAATCGAGCGTTCAGACATTATCTGAAATTAATCTACAAGAAGTGCCACGTTTTAGCAGTGGTTTCAAAGAACTCGATCGCGTACTCGGTGGTGGTGTTGTTCCTGGCGCTGCGATCCTGATTGGTGGTAACCCTGGGGCAGGTAAATCAACGCTGTTATTGCAGACCATGTGTCAGCTCTCTTCTCAATTACCGACACTTTATGTAACCGGCGAAGAATCCCTACAGCAGGTTGCAATGCGCGCTTCTAGACTTGGGTTGCCAAAAGAGCACCTAAAGATGCTCTCTGAGACCAACGTTGATAAGATCTGCCAGGTTGCTGAAAAAGAACAGCCAAAGATCATGGTCATCGACTCAATCCAAGTTATGCATGTAGCTGATGTTCAATCTTCACCGGGCAGTGTTGCCCAGGTTCGTGAGTCGGCAACGGCGTTAACGCGATACGCGAAGCAGAATAACGTTGCTGTGTTCTTAGTTGGACACGTAACTAAAGACGGCACCTTAGCAGGGCCAAAAGTACTTGAGCACATTATTGACTGTTCTGTTTTATTAGATGGCGGAACCGATAGTCGATTCAGAACTCTGCGTAGTCACAAAAACCGTTTTGGTGCGGTCAATGAGTTGGGTGTGTTTGCAATGACAGGCCAAGGCCTTAAAGAAGTCAGTAATCCATCGGCTATTTTCCTATCTCGAGGCGAAGAAGAAACGTCAGGTAGTTCTGTTATGGTGGTATGGGAAGGGACACGTCCACTTCTTGTTGAAATCCAGGCACTGGTGGATTATTCCCAGCTGGCAAATCCGCGCCGTGTTGCAGTTGGTTTAGAACAAAACAGACTTTCGTTGTTATTAGCGGTGCTGCATAAACACGGGGGCTTACAAATGGCTGACCAAGATGTGTTTGTGAATGTCGTCGGTGGTGTTAAAGTAACCGAAACCAGTGCTGATCTTGCTTTAGTGATGGCATTACTTTCGAGTTTCAGAGACCGCGCATTGCCAAAAGATGTGGTGGTATTTGGCGAGGTAGGCTTAGCGGGTGAGATTCGACCGGTACCAAGTGGGCAAGAACGTCTTAATGAAGCCTTTAAACACGGTTTCAAGAAAGCGATTGTACCGGCAGCGAACATGCCGAAAGGTGGCATTCCAGGAATGCAGATCCACGGTGTGAAAAAATTATCAGAAGCAATTAATGCTTTTGATGAGTTGTAATTGAGCTCACTTCAGCTACTCTATACAGCAGAAATTCAGTCTAACTTAAAACGCCAATTGCGCTTTAGATTAGCACTAAACTAAACAATCATTTAGATTGTTTCTACAGATTGCCTTTTTCTATATGTTAGAAAAAGGCAAAGTTTTTTAGTCCCAAATGCATGCAAAGCTATCAGTCTTCACAGATTGTGATATACTCTGCGCGCATTTTATATCCTATTAACAGAGTAAGACAATGGCAGATTTATCGAAATACAGAAACATTGGTATTTTCGCGCACGTTGATGCGGGTAAAACAACTACCACTGAGCGTATCCTTAAGCTAACTGGTCAAATCCACAAGACTGGTGAAGTACATGATGGCGAATCAACGACTGACTTCATGGAACAGGAAGCTGAGCGCGGTATTACTATCCAATCAGCAGCTGTAAGCTGTTTTTGGAACGATCACCGTCTAAACGTTATCGATACTCCTGGACACGTTGACTTCACAGTTGAAGTATACCGTTCTCTTAAAGTTCTTGATGGCGGTATCGGTGTATTCTGTGGTTCTGGTGGTGTTGAACCTCAATCAGAAACTAACTGGCGCTACGCTAACGAATCAGAAGTATCTCGTCTGATCTTCGTTAACAAACTAGACCGTATGGGTGCAGACTTCTACAACGTTGTTGACCAAGTTAAAAACGTTCTAGGTGCAACTCCTCTAGTAATGGTTCTACCAATCGGCCGTGAAGACGAGTTCGTTGGTGTTGTAGACCTACTAAGCCGTAAAGCATACGTTTGGGATGACACTGGTCTTCCTGAAAACTACGAAATCAAAGATGTTCCAGCGGACATGGTTGATGACGTTGAGCAATACCGTGAAGAGCTAATCGAAACTGCTGTAGAGCAAGACGATGACCTAATGGAAGCTTACATGGAAGGTGAAGAGCCTTCTATTGAAGACGTTAAGCGTTGTATCCGTAAAGGTACTCGTGATATCGCATTCTTCCCAACGTTCTGTGGTTCTGCGTTCAAGAACAAAGGTATGCAACTTATCCTTGATGCTGTAGTAGATTACCTACCAGCACCAACTGAAGTTGACCCTCAGCCTCTAATGGATGAGAACGGTGAAGAAACTGGCGAACACGCTATCGTTTCTACAGATGAGACTTTCAAAGCGCTTGCATTCAAAATCATGGATGACCGCTTCGGTGCTCTAACTTTCGTTCGTATTTACTCTGGTAAACTGAACAAAGGTGACACGATTCTTAACTCATTCACTGGCAAGACTGAACGTGTTGGCCGTATGGTTGAGATGCAAGCTGATGACCGTAACGAACTAACTAGCGCACAAGCTGGTGACATCATTGCGATCGTTGGTATGAAGAACGTGCAAACTGGTCACACTCTATGTGATCCTAAGCACCAAGTAACGCTTGAGCCAATGGTATTCCCAACTCCAGTAATCTCAATCGCTGTATCTCCAAAAGATAAAGGCGGTTCTGAGAAAATGGGTATCGCTATCGGTAAAATGGTTGCAGAAGATCCATCTTTCCAAGTTGAGACTGACGAAGAGACTGGCGAAACTATCCTGAAAGGTATGGGTGAACTTCACCTAGACATCAAGGTAGATATCCTTAAGCGTACATACGGCGTTGACCTAACTGTAGGTGCTCCTCAAGTTGCTTACCGTGAAACTATCACTCAAGCAATTGAAGATAGCTACACGCACAAGAAGCAATCTGGTGGTTCTGGTCAATTCGGTAAGATCGATTACCGTATCAAACCAGGCGAAGCAGGTTCTGGCTTCAAGTTCAACTCTGTAGTTGTGGGCGGTAACGTTCCTAAAGAATTCTGGCCTGCAGTTGAGAAAGGCTTCGCATCTATGATGGAAAACGGCGTACTAGCTGGCTTCCCAACTCTAGACGTTGAAGTTGAACTTTTCGATGGTGGTTTCCACGCAGTCGATTCATCTGCTATCGCATTTGAAATCGCAGCGAAAGGCGCATTCCGTCAATCTATGCCTAAAGCTGGCGCGCAACTTCTTGAGCCAATCATGAACGTTGACGTGTTCACTCCAGACGATCACGTTGGTGATGTTATCGGTGACCTTAACCGTCGTCGTGGCATGATCAAAGATCAACAAGCTGGCGTTACTGGTGTTCGTATTAAAGCTGACGTACCTCTTTCTGAGATGTTCGGCTACATCGGTCACCTACGTACTATCACTTCTGGTCGTGGCCAATTCTCTATGGAATTCGCACAATACGCACCATGTCCAACTAACGTTGCTGACGAAGTGATTGCAAAAGTTAAAGCAGAAAAAGAAGCTGGTAAGTAATTAGCCCTTTTCTCAATTAGCTAAAAAAGCCCCGCAAGTGAAAGCTTGCGGGGCTTTTTATTGCTTGTAACATACTGCGAGATGCGAGATGCGAGATGCGAGATGCGAGATGCGAGATGCGAGATGCGAGATGTGATATTGATATGGCCCCTAAAAAGTAGACACAGGGGTTGTCCCGTATTTAATCAACACGGGACAGATAAAGTAGGGAGAGATTAACGCTTTAAGTCGATGTAAATCTGCTCTACCTTGGTACGAGCCCAATCTGTTTTACGCAAAAACTTTAAGCTCGATTTAATGCTTGGGTCTTTTTTAAAGCAGTTGATGTTCACCATGTAACTCAACTCTTCCCAACCGTAATGTTCAACCAATTCAGTCAGTAGCTTCTGTAGAGTGATACCGTGAAGTGGATTATTGTCTTGTGTCATGAGATGTTCTCGCCATTTATTTGAGCTCAGTATACCAGTTTCGCTTTATGAATTATCAGACCATTTAAGTTCGTAATCGGTGTGGATAATCGACAGCTCTTCTCTACCAGTGTCACCAAACAATTTAACTTGAGCCTGCATCCATTCTTCGAAGCGTTTTATCTTTTCTCGATGGAAGTAACCTGGAGGCGCGCATAAAAAGTAATTGTATTTAGGCTTCAGCGCGATATTACCGATTCGGACGAGTTTCTTTTCCTGCAAATAGCGATACACCAAGCTGTGCTTAACCAAGGCAACGCCCTGAACGGATAATGCACCCTCTAAAACAAAATGTGAGCCATCAAATTGCAATGATGAACGTCCTGCCTTCGCCCCAGCAACGTCTAACCATAGATTCCAATCCATATCAGGCCAACGGTCTTCAATTAACTCTGCTTTATGCAGATCGCTGATGTCATAGATTCCATATTTGTCTTGATAGATAGGATGGCAGACAGGGTAAACCACTTCGTCCATCAACCAACGTGATTCAATGTTTGGGTAGTTACCATGACCATATCGAACACAGACATCGACAGCCGAGTCTTCAAAGGTAACCAGTTTGTTGGTCGGTTCTATTAACATCGATAAATCTGGATGACAGTCGCGGAAGTCGCCAATTCTAGGTACTAACCAATGTTGTGCAAAAGAGGGCACGGTCGAAATCGACAATTGAGTGGGGTTGGGGTCTTGGTTTATTCGTCTTACTCCATCTTGAATATGAGCAAAGCCTTTCTTAGCTTGCAGGTAAAGCACTTCACCTTCATGAGTGAGTACTATTTTTCGGTGCTGACGAATAAACAGGTCTGCGCCTAACCATTCTTCAAGTTGGCGAATTTGTTGGCTGACTGCTGCAGCCGTGACAAATAGCTTTTCTGCTGCGAGCTTGAAACTGCCAGTTTCAGCCGCAGTATAAAAATAGTAGATCCCTTGGAATGGTGGCGTTCGCTCTCTCACATTAGTTTTCCTTAACTGAGTACCAGTATCTATCGTTTGTCGCTAATGCGTTACAGGTCGATTATTGACCATAAGAAAGCAAAGCGTCAATAGGAGAGCGATTATGAACACGATAACAACGACATCAAATACTCATCATTCATTCTTATCATCATTATCAGGTAAGAAATTCTATTCTAAATTTAGGATTTATCTTCAGAATCGTAGGACGAGAAAACACCTAGCAGAGCTATCGGATCATTTACTTGAAGATGTTGGTATTACCCGAGAGCAGGCTAATGAAGAGATGAAAAAATCTTTTTGGGAGTAAATAAACTTCACGCACGTAACTCTATCTATATAAAAGGAGTTACGTGAACGCGGAGTGTGATAAGTAATGCTGAGTTATCTTTGCAAAGCCAAAGCTAAAGTTAGCTCTTAGATACTTCAGACACTTCTTCATGCAACCACTCAGTAAATGCCTCAATACGTTCTTTCCTCGGCGAGCTAGGGTCAAAACATAAGTTAACTTGAACCCCAGGTGTCATGCCTATATCAAAGGGTTTCACTAGTAAGCCGCGTTCGATGAAGTCACCAGCCAAGCTGTCTGTAGCTAGGCAAACCCCGTGACCCGCCATGACTGTGGTTAGACCCATATCAAATGTGCCTACTTCTACCCATTGGACAGTACTACTTTTGATTGGAACATTTACTCGTTTGAACCACTCCTCCCAAAGATAGTGCCCCCCTTTAAATTGGATCAGCCAACACTTTAGAAGCTGTTCTGGTGACGAAAACTTCAAAGAGTTAGCAAGAGCAGGTGAGCAAAAGGGATATAAAGGTTCATTGATTAGGACTTCAAGCGATAGACCTTGCTCAACAGGGAGATCCTCACCTTGAAGAATCGCGACGTCAATCTCATCATATTTTAGTTTAGGAGTATCATTCTCGGTGAGGAGTTTGATTGGTATTTCGGGGTGTTTGACTGAAAACTTCCACAACCGAGGTAATAGCCAACGCGATGCAAAAGATGGCAGACTTCGAACCACGATAACGCCTTGTAAGGGTTCAGACTGGATCTTGTTCAACCCGACAACAAGCTCTTTAAATCCATCTGACACATGTTGGAAGAGAGTCCGACCCTCTTTAGTCAATGCCATTTCACGCCCTTTCCTAATGAACAGCTTGCACTCTAGTTGTTCCTCTAACTGACGGATCTTTTGGCTGACAGCAGCTTGGCTAACAAAGAGCTCTTCTGCTGCCTTGCTGTAGCTACTCAAGCGAGCTGCGACTTCGAAGTAACGAAGTCAGGAAAGGTGGCGTAGTCTATTATCCATAACGTCTTCTTATAGTTCTTGTTAGAAATGGTTGTTCGCTTATCGAACAGGTTGTTTTCATAATAGCGATAAATAAACAGGGAATACAAGAGAGAGAACATGAAAGCAATAACCTGCTGGGTCGGTATATTTGTTACTCAGGTACTTAAAATCAATGATAATACTAAGGTGAGGAAGCCGACTAAATCTAGACAAGTTGTTTGCTTGGAATCGTTAAGTCATCGAATGAGAAAGGATGTCGGCTTAGATTACGAGAGTAGTGATGCTGCGGATTATACTAAGTACTTATAATGTGAGCTTACAAAAAAGGAGCCATAATGGCTCCCTCTCGATTTTAATTATTCTTCCCAAACCACCAATTTATCTTTCGGCCAGTTATGACCAACTTCATGGTATTTCTGCTCAAGGATATGTCGCTTGATTTTGAGAGTTGGTGTTAACACGCCATTCTCAATGCTCCATGGTTCCTTAATCATCAATACACCTTTGATCTTCTCGTGTGAACCGAGCTGCTCGTTCATTTTCTCGATAACGCGCTTTGTCGTTTTCTCATAGCGAGCTCTATCGAAATTAGGGAAGTCATGCGGTACCACAAGTAGGATTGGTCCTGGTAGGCCTAGACCTATCAAACACATCATTTCTACGCGGCTGTACTCAAACAGTTTGTTTTCGATTGGTACAGGGGCAACAAACTTACCTTTAGCGGTTTTAAAGGTATCTTTCTTACGCCCACGAATCGTTAGGTAGCCTTCGCTATCGATATCACCGATATCACCAGTATGTAGCCAACCATCCGAGTTAAAAGACTCTTGGGTTGCAATATCATTCTTGTAGTAACCAGAGAATAAGCCTTTGCCTCGAACTAGAATCTCTTCATCTTCAGCTATTTTGAGTTCGATACCCGGGCCTGCATTACCAACCGTACCAATCTTGTCAGCTCTGAATGGGTAGTTGAGCGTGCTGTAGGCGAAAGACTCTGTCATGCCCCATGCCTCGGTAATGTGCAGGCCAACACTCTCATACCATGCGAGTAGAGCAGGTGATACCGGTGCAGAACCACATCCGAGAACGCGAGCTTGGTCTAACCCTAAACCATCAGCAAGCTTTTTCTTAATGATGTTGTTGATAAACGGAATCTTCAGTAAGAAGTTCAGTTTCTTCTGTGGCAATTTGTCTTGGATTCGCTGCTGGAACAGAGTCCATAAGCGAGGAACCGAAATAAACAGTGTAGGGCGATGCATTTTCACATCATCAATAAAGGTGTCTAAAGATTCAGGGAAAGCCGTAACCACGCCTCCCATTACTGAAGAACCAAAGATGTAAACGCGTTCTGTAATATGAGCAAGCGGTAGATAAGAAAACAGGCGGTCGCCAGGTTGGATCCCAATATGGTCAATCAACCTTTGAACAGACCAAGTAAACGCGCCGTAGGTGAGCATTGCGCCTTTTGGTAACCCTGATGTACCCGATGTATAAACAAGTGACATCAGCTTATCGTCGTGATGCTGAGGACGTTTGGTTGATGGTTCATGTGTCTCAATGAGCTGCTCGAAAGTGTGTTGGCACTTCGCTGCGCTGTCGTATGGCAGTGAAATACTCACCAAGCTCGGATTGTCATCAAGTACTTTTTGAGTGGCTTTAGGATCGTCAAGCTTACCCGCAATCACAATTTTACTTTCACTATGCTCGATACAGTACTGAATGGTATCTGCCCCCGCTGTTGGAAAGATTGGGACGCTGACAAAATCTCCTAACATCATGGCAAGATCGCAGATGAACCACTCTGCACAGTTTTTCGATACGAGAGCGACTCGATCGCCAGGTTGGGCTCCGAGTCCTTCTAATGCTGACGCCAGTTTCAGAGCTTTGTCGGCTACTTCTTTATAAGTAAACTCGACAAATTGGCGGTTAATAATCTGTTTCAAATAGACTTCATCTGGGCGTTCTTCTGCCCATTTTAAAATCATGTCATTGGGTGTAGGGAGAGCTGTTGCTTGTTCTTGGCTAAACTCGTTAGGCTGAATCATTGTCTAACTCCATGTTTTTCGCTAAGTTATTTTTGGTTATTTTTGTTAAAATCATGTTAAATGTACCATGATTTTTTCTTTTAGGGAGTAAAATTAGCGTTTTCTGTTATCTGTGCAGGCACGTCTGTAGCTTGCAGGGGTTACGCCCGTCCTTTTCTTAAAAATTCTTGAAAAATACGACACATCCTTGTAGCCACATTGATAAGAAATTACAGCTATTTTTGATTCGGTATCCGCTACGTGTAAGTCCACGGTTTATTATAAGATATTATCGAAACAACCCTGCCACTGTATTCAATTACCAGAGCTGTTATCAATTCAAATTTTAGGTTAGAAATTTAATGATCGCCATCGCCATATAAGAATATATGCATCAGTTGAGCAAGGCTTGGTATTGCTTGTTTAGTTTGTACACTTTTGCTACGTAAGTTCTTGTTTCTGCAATACGTAATTGTGTTGTTAGCATTGTATATAACTCATCAACTGATAACTTATTGATATTTTTGGAGAATGAACTGATGTCTTTATCACCGAAGGAGTATTTCATTAGATTAGATAAGCCACAGTTATAGGAAGCAATTGCTAGTAGTCTTCTCGCGCTAGAGGAGCGAATGTTGTTGAGATACTTCGTCTCCAAGAGATGCAAATAAGCGGTCCCTACATCAATATTGAATTCAGGGATAAAGAGATCTTGTGCTCTGATAGGTCTATTGTCATAAAGTTCGCGTGAAACTTCAGCAGCCCCACCATTAACAAGAATTTGCATTAATCCAATAGCAGAGGCGTGGGAAACAGCATTTGGGTCGAAGAAACTTTCGGCGTGTATCATAGCAACGATTAATGATGATGGAATTTCCCACTTTGTTGCAGAACGCTCAATGTGAGTTTGATATATTGTATATTTATTGCTGACGCTGTCAGTGATTTTATGGGATAGAAGTACGGGTGGATCGGTCTTGGAAGCTCGTATTTCGTGTATTCTTTTGCTTTTCGGAACCACAATTCGCTGCAATCTTTGATTTTCTTGCAGTTCTTCATAAGAGTTTATCGAGTCTCTCATATAAGTCACTTTCGCTGAGACCTCACTATTAAAACTAATTAATATCAATGAAGCTGAAAGACAGAGATACTTCATATTTTAATAGAGCTGTTGTTCATGTTTCATAGGTGATAGGTACTTCTTAGTCTGTTATGAATCCACTGATGATATTTTCCAAACTCACTGTGCAATGGCCAGATCATGGACGCATATATTTGCTTACCAAACAATTGAGTATCACTGGGTATTTTTATTAATTTGTTCATTACTGTTTTGGTTTCAATGATATGCTGTGGAAGAAGGGCTATCCCTTTCCCTGCGCTACAGAGTTCAAGGATAGTACTAATATCATCCAATACCCAAATGTTATGGCTTGAAATGATGGAATAATCAATAATATCTTTATATCCATCAAGCAATAACAATCGATTGTTTTTTGAATTGAATTTTGAGTTTTGAACGACTTCTTTACTCGCCACCCAAATGCAATTAACTAAAAATAATTCTTCTATATTAAAGTTATAGATGGTTTTGTGATAGGGGTTTCCTATCGCGATATCAATTTTCTTACGATTGATATAATCACCTAAAATATAGCTTGGTTTTGTTACAACGTTTATCTCAACTTCTGGAAACTCCTCAGAAAATTCAATAAGAGCATTTCTTACATTTGAATTTAGCATTAGTAGGTCAATACCTACTTTTATTTTTGTTAAATTTGAATTTGATAGATTTTTAGCAATGTTACTTAACTCTTTGTGTTTGCTTATTATTGGTGTGGTTAGCGCATATATTTTTTTTCCTTTATCGGTTAATGATACGGTGTGACCACCTCTATCAAAAAGAAAATATCCTAAATCTTGTTCTAGATTTTTTATCGCTCCACTTATCGTTGATTGCGATTTACCTAGTTTCCTCGCAGCACAACTGAACGAACCTTCAGAGGCAACAGTATGAAATGAGATTAAATTGTCTAAAGTGAGCCTCATATCTCCCTCCTACAGGCTTTGCACCGTAAGTATTAGGCTAATACTAATAATCTGAATTGGCACTATTTGAATTTAAAGTGTGATGTAGATCACATTTTAACTTTGGGTGCAATGAACTTAATTTTCAAGAATAAATATTAATTTAGAAGCTAAATCCCTTAAAATTAATTAGATAGGTAATATGAAAAAATAACCACTTTTAAATCGCGTGTATTTTTGGTTTTGATATCGGGGAAACCGATAGTAACCGAATGTGAGAAAGTGATCTGATTACTAAGATCTAATTGCTTTGCACTAGAAGCATGAAAAAAGGATGGCATCATGATTACTAAACTTTACGTAAATATGCTCAATTATTTGAATAAACTTAAAAATGATGAAAAAGGCGTTACCGCGATTGAATATGGGTTAATCGCTGTTGCAATGGCAACCATGTTAATCGCAGTTTTTTATACAGATGCGACTAGTTTTGTAGACACTTTGGAAACGTCGTTTGCAACTATTAAAACAAATCTTAGCCTTGGCGACTAATTTTAGGTTTGATTAGCTACCTAATATTACCGAAATTTGACATTAGGTAGCTAATAACTTCATTTGATAAAGTGTTACTTGTAAATTTTTATGAGAGTAAATTATGTTATATATATCCGCATTTATTACTCTTATTTTCTTTAGTTTGATAATATGTTTTAAAGATATAACGGAGAGAGAAATACCTAATTTATATGTCGTAATTATTGCGATAGCTTCTTTTACTTTAGGGTTTACGACCTCAGATTTTAGTAAGATATTGATTGTTTTTGTTTTAGGTGTCGTTCTTATTAGTTTTTGGTTAGCAAATTTTATTGGTGGGGGCGATGTTAAGCTTATTTTGGCTTTCTCTTTAGCGATACCAGCGAACGATATTTTTGTAGCCACTATATTGGTGATTTTGATTGGTGGAGTTATTTCTGTTACTTATCTACTACTTCATTTTTGTGGGAAATATGGTTCCAATATTTGGGATGGATTAAGCACTTTAAAACCGACGAATGAAGGTATTCCATATGGCGTTGCGATCTGTAGTGGTTTTGCTCTGGTCATTTTCAAAAATGTTGTAACAGGAGGTTTTGTATGAAAAAAAGTCTCAGTCTGTTTGTTGCTGTAGCAGCTGTTGCAATCGGCGGTTATGGAATATATCAGAACCTAAATAAGACGAGTGAACCTACGGTTGAAAAAACTGAAGAATACGTTCAGGTCTGGCGAGCAAACATCCAACTCGTTAAGGGGAAACCGATCGATGCTTCTTTGGTTAAGAGAGAGCAAATTCTTAAGAGTTTGGCCATTGGGGAAGGGATTAAGGCTGATGTAAATTTAGATTTTTCTCCAGCCACATTACTTAATAGAAATTTATCCCAAGGTGATTTGGTTTTACCCGAATACCAAAATAAAAAAGGTTCTCCTGGATATATTGATTTGCTTATATCAGAAGGTAAAGAGCCTTACCCACTATTAGTCAGCAGTACTAACCTAATATTAGATTATATAAGACCTGGAATTTATGTTGATGTGTTATCAATAAGCTCGCCGGTGGAAAATCTGTCCGGTGACCTTGATAGACGTATTGGCTTTAATGGTGTTAATGCTAATTTGCTTCTTAAGCGAGCTAAGGTGCTCGGTACGTCGAGTGGCAGCAAAGGTGATGATGGTAATCTCGATTCTACGTTTCAGCCGGCGGCATCCGCAGGTGAGGAAACCGGGCAAGCTGTTGTCATTATTGAGATTGATCCGGTAGATATTGCAAGAGTGTCGCTTGCTGAAAAAACGATGCACTTGGAGGTGTATCGCAGTAATAGCTATGAAGTTCCGATTGATGCTGACGTTAGAAATGTTATTGAAAATTATAGTGGAGTGTCGGAGTTAAGAGGTTCAAGACGTCAGACCGTTCAAGGGGGCGAACTGTAATGGGTATAACAGCAAAGATAACGAGATGGGTATTAGTGATGAATCTGCTGTTGATAAACTCAATGGTATTCGCTTCACAGCGATATATTACTCAATTTGAAGGACAGCATATCTCTCTCAATGAAACGATCACAACAGTGTTTATTAGCGCACCAGATATAGCCGATTATAATGTTATCGATGAAAAAACAATTGTCGTTTTTGCGAAAGAAGTGGGGCAAGCGCGACTCGAAATCTATGGCAAAAACAATAAATTACTATTGTCCGAGAAAATCATCGTCGATGTGGATCTGAGCCAAGTTCGTCGCCAGATTAAACTCCATTATCCAAAGCTAGACATTAAGCTAGAGTCCGTCGGAATGCAAGTTGCGGTAAGCGGTGTGGTTGATTCTAACCAGCAGCGTGATGATATATATCGGATGGTCGCAACCCTACTGGGGCGTGAGAAAGTCGCAAAGTATGAAGCGACTCGATTGCTTGAAATAGAAACCGATCTTATCGATATTCCAGAACCACAAGATATGGTTTTTGCTAGAAATATGACTTGGGATGGGATTTTAGAGCTACTTGAGGTCGCAACAGCGCAGCAGGTTAACGTCAAAATCTCGGTCGCTCAAGTAACTGAAAATTTTGCGCAGACAGTCGGTGTTGATTGGTCAAGCGTGGGGGCGGGTGTCGGAGAGTTTCTATTCCAACAGTTCGACGCTGCTGACCTTACAACTGTTATTACAGCATTGGGCAATGAAAATGTCGCGCAAATTTTAGCAGAACCAAATCTGACCGTTATTTCCGGTGAGTCCGCGAGCTTCTTAGTCGGTGGGGAAATTCCCGTAATCGTAACCACGAACAATAATATAAATATTACGTTTAAAGAGTTCGGTGTTCGTTTGAGTTTGACGGCCAATGTGATGAGCGAAGAGCGTATTCGTATGCAGTTGCTTCCCGAAGTGAGCGAAGTCGAGCGGTATATTCGAGCGGCAGGCATTGAGGTTCCACAATTGGCAACGCGTAGAGCCATGACGACGATCGAGTTGGGTGATGGTGACAGTTTCGTACTGGGCGGGCTAATGAGTAGCTCTGACTTGGAAGAGTTACAGAAAACCCCCCTACTAGGTGATATTCCAATTTTAGGCGCGGCATTTAGAAAATCTTCGACAGATAGAAGAAGAACCGAATTGTTAATTGTCGCGACAGTGAATTTGGTTCAACCAATAAAAAGTAAGAAGGTACAGCTGCCTCAAATGCATAAGACTTCTACATTTCATCGTTGGCTCAATATCGATTCTCCAGCTGAAGCAAACAGTGGTAGTGATCCTACAATTGAACTGTTATCTCAAGGAGGATTTATACAATGAAGAAATTAATTGTAATAGTGGTCATGATGTTTCTTATCTCGGGTTGCGCGGAGCGTTATCTTAATGGCAAAGGTAGTGAATACTTAGTCTACCCAGAGACTCATATCTATAAATTTAGTGTCAAATCTATTCCTGAAACCAAAGAGCAGTTAAGTAATCTTATCGCTAAAGTTAACGATATAGATCCCGGAGCCTCTTATAAGTTTGAGTATAGGAATAGAAATTCAAAAAATTTGATTGACAATGTTGTGAATGAATTTGAAAAGTTACCACTGTCTGCTGAGGCGTTCAGTGTGCATAAAAATATCGAATTAGACAAAGATCTTAAAATTACAGTGATCTACCACTCTCTATTACAGGAAAAATGTAAGTTTGCTTCTGTAGAAGGTGTTGATGTAAGCCAAAACTGTTTTGTGGAAGCGGCAAGAGTGGGGCAGGTTATTCACAAGGAAAGGCTCGTGGAGGGATTATAATGTTTGATTTAGTTAAAACAATGAAAGAGTCCGCAGCTTCGGAAGATTTGTCAGGCATTAATAATGGTCCATCTGATTGCGTATTAGTGTATCAATCGCAGGAGTGCGTTGATCTCGTAAAAGAAATGTTTCAATTTGAAGGTTGGGATGAACCACAATTTATTAAAAACACGGATGTAAATAAAAAGTTCTATGAAGAACAAAAATCAAACATTGTTTTACTGGAGTTATGTAACTCAGAAACAATGGCGGACGATGCTCAAAATTTCGCTAGTCATCTTCCTACCCGAAAAGGGCTGATCATTATAGGACAGCAGGACTCTATAGTTAAGCTTCGTGAATTAAAAGAAATGGGATTTTACTATCTATATTGGCCTATTAATAAGTTTGAATTTTCTGACTTTATACTAAATGTTCAAGCAAATTTAGAATCTTTTTCTGGTGTGAGTGAAAAGCGTAAGGCAAAGCGCGTTGCTGTTGTGGGTAGTAAAGGTGGGGTAGGTACTTCTCTGATTTCCACTGAGTTGAGTTCAATGTTATCTACGCAAAGTATTGATACAATATTAGTCGATCACCAATACAGTGACTCAAATATCGATGTGTTAATTGGTTTGGAAAATTTTCAATCTAGATTGATTGATGAATATTCTGTCCCAATTCACGAATTAGATAATGACGGAGCGTTAAGTTATTTAACGCAAGTGAGGAAAAATTTTAGACTGCTGTCATTGCAAGGAGAGCAAGACCAAAAATTCATTTATGATTATAATCAAACATTATGTGAACTATTAAATAGAAGTGCTAATTTTATTATCGAGGATTTTTCTGGAAGTATCGATTTTAAAATTACCCCGCATGCATTAATAGAAATTTATGATGTAATCATCGTTGTCCTAGAACCTTCCGTTTCATCAGTAAGAAATGCACGTACATTGCTATCAGCACTCGAACAAAATCAAGTGTCACAAAGTCGTCGAACTCGAATAATTACTCTGGCCAACCATCATAGACCAGAGAGTACATTCGTTATTGGACAAGGTGATATAACAAAATACCTTGAATCAAAAGTTGATATTGATATGCCTTATTGTAAAAGGCTGTCTCATTTAATCGTAGAAGGTAAGCGAGCTCATAAACATGAGAAAAGCATTCGTAAAACAATTGAGGACCTATCAAACTTAATAAATGGTCAATCAGTGCAAAAACATCAGGGTTGGTTAAATAGACTGGTGGCACGATGAGCACAACTAAAGAGCTATATATATCTTTTCGCACTCAGATTTTTGAAGCGCTTGATGTCGAAGCGATTCAAACCATGAATCGCAATGATTTAGAGGGACAAGTTAGAAGTGCTGTTGATGTACTTTCTAGCAATAATGAGCGTCCAGTAACGGCAATGATGCGGTCAAGTATTGTTAAAAGTATGCTAGATGAGTTATTTGGATTAGGACCTATTCAACCGCTTGTTGAAGACTTTTCGATAACTGACATACTTGTTAATGGCCCAAATGAAGTATTTTATGAAAAGTACGGTAAATTGGAACGTTCAGATATTACTTTTGTCAATGAAGACCAACTTCTTAATATTGCTAAACAGATCGCTTCTCGAGTTGGTCGCCGAGTTGATGAGCTATCCCCTACAGTGGATGCCCGACTCGAAGATGGTAGCCGAGTAAATATCGTTATTCCTCCGATTGCTTTAGATGGTACGACGATTTCTATTCGTAAGTTCCGTGAGCAAAATATCACGATGGAATCTTTGGTCGAATTTAATTCTATGTCTTTAGATATGGCAAGGGCGTTATCGATTGCTTCTCGTTGTCGGTTAAATATTTTGATTTCTGGTGGTACAGGTTCAGGTAAAACAACGTTACTCAATGCTTTATCACATTATATTAGTGATGATGAGAGGGTGATAACAATAGAAGACGCTGCTGAACTTCGGCTTCAACAGCCTAATTTAGTTCGACTTGAAACGCGAACTAAGAGTATTGAAAGTACTGGCCTAGTGACACAGAGAGATTTGGTGATTAATGCGCTTCGTATGCGACCTGATCGCATTATTCTTGGTGAGTGTCGTGGTTCAGAAGCGTTTGAGATGCTGCAGGCGATGAACACCGGTCACGAAGGGTCTATGTCTACCCTACATGCTAATACACCAAGAGATGCTATCAGCCGAGTCGAATCTATGATTATGATGGCAAACTTAAACCAGCCATTGGATGCTATTCGTAAGGCTATCGTCAGCTCAATTGAACTGGTTGTGCAAGTGAACCGTTTACGAGATGGCTCTCGAAAAGTAACAAGCATCTCAGAAATTGTCGGAATTGAAGGGGATAGTGTTGTCATGGAAGAGATATTTTCCTTCCAATATGATGAAGTCAATTATGGTGAGAATGTAAAAGGCAAGTTTGTTACAGAAGGTATCATGCAGAGATCCCACTTGGTACGAAAAGCCCATTTTTTCGGTTTATATAATGAACTGATGGAATCCTTTAAAGGGGTAGGGACATGATCATTTGGATATCTTTTATTTTATTTGGGATTGCCATATTTTTACTTTTTGATGATGAAAAATCAAAAGTGGTTAATTTTTTTCCAAAATTGAAAAAGACGCAAAAAGAAGATGATATTTCGGTGATTGATATCAGTGGACTGCTGCCTAGAGCAAGTTGGAGAAGTATTAGAAGAGACCTACATCCAACTATAGGAATATTAGGTTCAAGAGCAAAACTAATTGTTTTATTTTATGTTATTTTCAGTGTTTTTATATCCTATTATTTGATTTATCATTTTTTCTATATTCGTTCAATGTTTATTATGATTGTTTCAATCTTGTGTTTATTATTCTTCGGTTACTTTAGGCTTAAAACGGTTAGAAGAAAAACATTTCAGCGGACATTTCCTGATGCTCTGAATATATTAATGAGTGCGGTGACTGCTGGTGAAAGCCTGATGCAGGCATTTATATTCGTTGGGGGGAATATGGATGGTGAAGTTGGGCGAGAATTTAAGTTAATGGGTGACCGACTTCGTCTAGGTGAAAATTCTGAGGATGTTTTAAAGCGATCTTGTGAGGTCTTTCCCTACCCTGAATACATTTTTTTTACGATTGCAATAAGAGCCAATCTGAATCGTGGAGGCCAACTTAAGGGAGTATTAGCTAGGTTGATTAGAGTGTTAGTCGATGCTCGTGCAATGGAAAGAAAAAAAATGGCGATGACATCTGAAGCGAGGATATCAGCAAAAATAGTGGCAGCCATACCATTGTGTTTTGCAATAATGCTAAATTTTTTGAACCCAGACAATATTAAATTTATTCTCCATGATCCAGAAGGTCAATGGATACTTTATTATGTGTTAGGTAGTGAATTGTTAGGTTTATTTATAGTGTGGCTTCTTGTTAAAAGGGTGAAATTATGAATACTATTATTATACTATTTGTTTTTGCTTTTGGTTTGTATATGGCAATTAATATGTTAGTTGATTTGAAGAGAGAAAAAAGAATAGAATTTCTGCTAAGCGCAACACAAAAAAAGCATAGATCATCTAGAATTAACTCATTTATTGTCAAGTTTGGTAAAGAATACCGAGGGGAGTTAGAGCAGAAAGTTAGGGATGCTGGTATTCACAGCCCTCAACTGGCTATTTATTATTTTCCAATTAAAGTTTTATTTTTCGCGGTTCTCTTATTCTTTGTTTGGATAGCGGACATTGCTATAGAAACTAAGTTTATATTAGTGGTTGTTAGTGTGATCACAGCTGTACTCCTCCCTGACCTTATCTTAAGTTTAAAGCAAAAGGCGGTTGTCAGAAAGATTTCGATAAATCTTCCCTATTTACTAGATATGATGTCTGTTTGTGTGCAGACCGGTATGACAATAGAGGCATCTTTTGCCTATTTGTCAAAGGAACTAGAAACCTTTGATCGTGATTTATGCTATCAGATAAAAAAAACGTCAGACTTTGGCAAGATTCAGGGTATCGATAAAGCTTTATACAACTTGTCTGAACGCGTTCCTTCCCCTGAAATGTCGAGCTTTGTTTTGACTATTATTCAAAATATTCAATACGGATCTTCTATTTCCATGATCTTATCTGATTTGGCTGAGGATATGCGTAAAATGCAGTTACTTACCGTTGAGGAAAAGATGGGGAAACTCTCCGCTAAAATGAGTATACCTTTGATTTTACTTATTATGATGCCTATTGTCATCTTAATTTTAGCACCTGGAGTCGTCCAGATGGGACTTGTTTAGGAGTGAATTATGATAGCTAGATATTTTATTTTCACTCTTTTATTGGTGTCGTTAATTGGCTGCTCTTCAAGTCAATCTGAACTAAGTCTAGACAATGAAGTCGATAGCATGGAGCGAGTGGGTAATTATGATGGTTTAGTTAACTATTATAAAGGTAAGCTTGAAGAATCACCCAACGATACAGTTTCTATGCAGGAGCTAGCTAAAGTTTATTTTGATAAGGGTGATATCGAATCAGCAAGGTTTTATAGTGATTATCTTTTAGGCTTGAAAGTGGTTAATTGGGAGTTATCTCAATTACGAGGTCAAGTTTATAATGCAGATCATAACGATGCTTTGGCGGTAGAGTCTTATCTACGTTCTATTGAGTTGGGAAATAATACGGCAGAAGTAGATGTTCTATTGGGGATATCTCACTGCATGAATGGAGATTATGAGTTAGCCGAGAAATATTTTAATAATGCCAGAATCAAAGGTTACAATGATACTGCGATAAAGAATAATTTGGCATTGATTAAGTTTGCTGATGGAAGATATCAAGAAGTGATTGATTTATTACTTCCATTGTACTTGTCTGATCCTAAAAATAAAAAAGTTCAGGCAAATTTAGCTATTGCTTTGATTAAGTTAGGTCACGTTAAACAAGCCAGTGATGTTTTAGGTAGTAGTTATTCAATCAATGAAGTTACAACCATGTCTAGACGCCTATCTTCAGGCGCTGGGAGTTCAATATGAGAAGAATAGTCAAGTATGCTAAGGGGTCTCTAACCGTCGAGGTGGCTTTAGGCATCATCATTCTCATCACGGCGACGGTAATGATATTCGAAATGGCGTATCGGATTTACGTCTCAAATTTGGTTGAGTTTGCGCTCAGAGAATCGGTTAGGTCAACGACTGTTTTTCAGGGAGATGATTCATTCACCAGTTATAATACCAGCTTTTTCAACGTGATGAATGATGAAAGTAAATTATGGTCTTCACTGACGCCTGTTGATAACTTTTCAATGGCAGGAAAATATTATGTGAGCTATGAGGATCTTTTATCTGATAATTATCTTAATGATGCCGATATGCTGATTGATGATTCGGGATATTCCTTTGCCGAAATATCATTGAGTTATCAATATGAACCTATTTTACCTTTGCTTGGTGGAAATTCTGAAATCATTTCATCTTCAGTGTTACTTACTCTCGAGCACGAGGGTTGGGAGAGTGTTAGATGAACATATCGGAATTAACAAATAATGGAGGCTTTCGAAAAAAACGCAACTCAACACTGCAGCGTGGCGCCTTTACCATTGAGTTAGCACTCATTTTATTTGTCGTTATAGCCATATTTTATTTTATGAGTGACGTGAGTCATAAGTTATTGGTTAGAGCAAAACTCGACCGAGTGAGTTTTGCTCTGGTTAACGTAATGAAAGAGCGCACTCGATATTATGATGAAAATGTCATCTTAACTGGTGATGATAGAGACGAAATGGTCATTATTGCCGCTCGTCTGCTAAACACAGCTCCAGAAAGCGTAGCGCTGAGAGTTGAAGCTATGCACGATGGCTCTGCTGCAAATATTGATTCATTCGAAAGTGACCAGTTCAACAACTTAGGTTGTAATGTACCATTAATTTCATCGAAAGAGGCTTTGGTTCCTGTAGAGAACGGAGTCTCTTTTCCTCTTTACCAAGTGTCATTATGTGAAAGTAATTCATCTTGGTTTGCACGTTTGTTGGGGATTGCTAATTTATCAGAAATAACCATTTCATCGAGTTCGGTGATGGTTGGGAGGTAGATATGATAAACCCAAATACATTTAATCGCGGTCCTCATCGTCAGAGAGGTATTGCCGCAATTTGGCTTGGACTGACGTTAATACCTTTGTTAGGCGTGTCAGTTTTTGCACTCGAGGGAACTCGATATATTCAAGAAACAAGTCGTTTGAGAGATGCTGCACAAGCTGCTGCCCTTGCAATAACAATTGATGATAAATCGAATGAAGCAGACGCTTTAGCGACTCGATATGTTGATGATTATGTGCGTAGTATCGAGCATATAGATATCACGACAGTAAGGACTTATGAGGAACCAACTGCGGCGAATGATGATACCGAGAAAATTCAATATGAAGTTGCAGCAGTGACTACCCATAATTCGTGGTTTGCGAGTGATTTAATTCCTTCATTCGATGAAAATCAAAAGCTTGCAGGCTCAGCGCTCGCCGCGAAATATCCGTACTATCTAGGTGATAAATTAGTAGACATTGTGCTAGTCACTGACTTTTCAGGATCAATGAATCGGGATTGGAGTGGGGCAAGTGGTGATGTAAATACAAAGATTCAAACTCTCAAACTAGCTGTTTCAGATCTTGCTGATAATATTTTGGTTGTGCGTGAAGGTGATTCTACAGTGCTTAACCGTCTAGCGATTGTTCCTTTTAACCTCAGAGTTCAGGATAGAATTAATAACAATTTATTCTCAGGAAGTCAGTTGAGGTATAGAAGTGATTACCATTCTTCTGTTTCCTCTAAAACCTATGAAAAAGTCAATTGGCGTTTTTGGTCAAAAAGAACATTAAGTGAAGTCGAAGATTGTGCCGATGATATATTTGATTGCCCTAATATTGGGAGTAATAATCAGCACAAACAAGCTAAGAGAGTGTTGGATGTTTTAAATATTAAATCTAGACGTCTTGAAATACCAGAGTATATAGATTATCAGAAATCTGTTGATGATATGTTTAACTATAAAAGAGATAATACAGATTTAAAATTTGACTTTAGAGCGGATACTAATGTTATTTACAATAGCTCAATGACGATGACAAATGGCATAGGTCACTATGTGATTCCTCTTACCAGTGATTCTGATTTGATTGAAGAAATGCAGGATATGAATTCAGGAGGCAATACGGCTTCATATCAGGGTATTTTAAGAGGGCTTCAAGTACTTAATGATGGCATGCCAAGTAATTCGGCTAGTCAGCAGGAGATTAATGAATACAGTCAAAGAGTCAAAATTATGATTATTTTGAGTGATGGCCAAGAATATCCATATACGAGTATTTTACCCGACTTAGTTGATGCCAATATGTGCAATGCTGCAAGAGAGCACTTTCAATCTGAGAATGGCAGCCTGTATATAGGTGTTATAGGTGTTGATTTTGATGCGACTAAACAAAATGGATTTCAGAAGTGTGTCTTAAATCCTGATGAAGATATTATCGATGTACGTAGTCGCGAAGAATTGATTGAACGTATTCAAAATTTAATTGAGAAAGGATCTCGAGGTACTGGTGTATCGAGACTATACGGGTGAGTAAAGATGAAAAATACAATGCTAGCACTAGGTATGCTTGTTTCTTTCTCTAGTTATGGGCAGGAGATTAGTGATCAGGTAGTAGAATATTGTGGGAATACTTTTTCAGAGTATTCTCACACCATCGAAATTGGTGAAGTTCAAGGGGTGGCTAGTCATCGTGATGGCTATTGGCAAATTCATGAGGGAAGTCATGATCCAGCTCTCAAGTGGGAGCTTCTTAAGCGCTCACAGTTGATCACTGATCCAAGTGATTGTCTCACTTATATATCAAACCTTGGTATTGCTAGCTTCGATAGTGACAAAGGGCAGCTCGTTGCTCGTGTTAACTTCGCCTTTGATCGTTATTATCTGACCCCTCTTGCTCGTGAAGTGCTTGCTGATGTGGCAAAACATCTCGCAGACAATGACTACCTAGTGACCGTTGAAGGCCATACCGATTGGGTGGGCAGTGAAGCTTACAACCAAGGGTTGGGGCTAGAGAGAGCTCAAAGTACGTCTAAACAGCTTTTCACTTACGGTGTTGAAAAAGAGAAAATGACCCTGAAATCATTGGGTGAGTCTGAGCCAATCGCAAGTAACAAAACCTCAAAAGGTAGAGCTCAAAACAGACGTGCTGATGTGTATATTCCCCCAGAGTCTTTTAACCAAGACGATGCCAGTCCAGCCTCTACACAGATAGAAGAATAACCACTATCTCAACGGTCGCATAATCCGAAAATTATAATGCCCACTAATTAGAATTAGTGGGCATTATATTAAATGACTCCGAGTCCAAACCCTATTGCAATAAACAGAGCTACCATCCATACGATTGGCATCTTCATTGTTTTTAGTAGCCACACGCCAACAATGATCAAAGCGAAGTCTAAACCACTGCTCACTGCGCTTGTGAAAATCGGTTGATATAGCGCTGCCAACAATAAACCGACAACCGCCGCATTCACACCAGTAAGAGCGCCAGCCACTAAAGGTTTACTTGCGATTGCCTGCCAGTTTTTCAATACCCCCAGTAGTAATAAGAAGCCCGGTAAGAACACGGCGATTGTCGCCAACAAAGCGCCAGTAATTGGTGCCGATGGCATTAATACATAGCCTAGGTATGTCGCTAAGGTAAACATAGGACCAGGTACAGCCTGTGCTGCAGCATAGCCCGTTAGGAACGCATCTTGGGATAGTTGGTCACCAATACCATTCTGCAACAATGGAAGTACCACATGACCGCCACCGAATACTAAGCTGCCAGCTTGATAGAACAGACCAAATACTTCAATACCTTGAGAATATGCACTGAACAGAGGAAGGCCAACCAACAGCGCAACAAAAATAACGAGCGGTGTTATGGAGATCTTGTGTGTTGATGGAACCGTTTTGATGTCTTGTGAGGTCAAAAACTTGCTGCCAATGATTGCGGCAAATAGAAGTACCAAGATTTGTGGCCAGATCCCAGGAAGCAACAGGAGAACCACGGCAGTCATGACACATAAAGCGGTCGCGACTTTCGATTGGCAAAAGTTTTTGTACATGCCAAATGTGGCATCAGCAACCACCACCACTGCGAGTAGCTTCAAACCGTGAATGATTGAATTAAACAGAGGTGCTTCCAATAGTTGATTGCTGACTAACGCCAATATCAGCATCAGAATCACAGATGGGGAAGTGAAGCCGACAAATGCAGCAATAGCACCTGTTAGTCCACCTTTCTTGTAGCCAACCGCAAAGCCAACCTGACTTGAACCTGGGCCCGGCAGAAATTGACTGAGGGCGACAATTTGCCCGTACTCTTCGTCGGATAGCCAATTCAGTTTCTCAACAAAGGTTTTACGGAAGTAGCCAATGTGTGCCGCTGGTCCACCGAAGCTAATCCAGCCAAGCCAGAAAAAGGTTTTAAAAATTGAAAGCATGATCGATTCCAGATAAATGTTTAGCGTAATTTATGGTGACTTGCACTATGATTCAAATTAATTGTTTTAATTATAACTATTAATGAAATAGGTTCTTCTGGATGGCTGATTTTAACTGGAAAGGTATCGATCTTAACTTATTGATAGCTCTGCAAGCGTTATACAAAACGAACAGTGTAAGTAAAGCGGCTGAGCGCTGTTATGTCAGTCAGTCTGCAATGAGTCATAGCCTTCAACGACTTCGAAAGTTGTTTGATGATCCTCTGTTTGAGCGGGTAGGTAGCAAGATGGAAGCAACCGACCGAGCCATTGAACTATCAAGTACCGTGGACGCGCTACTGAATACCATCCAGTCTGAAGTTCTGTTATCTAAATCGTTTGATGCAGAGACTTATAAAGGGACTTGGAAGATTGGTCTCACTGATTATGCCGAGCAGATGTTCGCTCCAATATTGTTTGACCTGATTAAGCAATCCTCTCCTTATTCCCAAGTAGCGTTGTTCAATGTAAACCGGAGTAACTACCAGCAAGTCTTTGACGATGCCAAGCTTGATATGACGATAGGCAGCTTTGGTGAGGTACCAAAGCAATATCGAACAAAGCATTTGTATACGGAGCGACATGTTTGTTTACTTGATCAATCGGTTCTATCCATTGAGGAGCCGATGTCGCTAGAACAATTTGTTGCTGTCGAGCACGCGCTTGTTTCCCCTGCAGGGGCTTTAAAGACGGGAGTGGACATTCGTTTAGGTGAACTCGGTTTAAGCCGGAAAGTCGCGATATCTTCCAGTAACTTTTTAACTGTTAAACGACTCATTCGTGGCAGAGAACTATTGTGTATTGTCCCCAAGCTAGTCGCGCGCAAGGATATGGATAGTGAAGAAACCTTACTAGCTGTGAAGCCACCAATTGATGTTCCAGATTTTGATATCCAGCTTGTTTATAGAAAGGCAAAGCATTTAGATGATAAAAATAAACTACTTAGAAAGCTGATTACTAATGCGATCTCATCTGTGATTTCCGAATAGTTTATTGTGTCGGTTAATCGTCAAATTCATATGAATTAATTTTAGAAAAATCCGGTTTATTATAAGAACCCGACTATACTTAATTTACGACTCAAGGCAGTCGTAAAGAATAGGCTTTTTGATTTACCTAAGTAAAAAAATTGGTTATATCCTCATGATATAGCTTAAAAATCTACCAGGCTAAACGGACTTAGTTGGTCTTAAAAGCGCTAGCTCCCCCTAGCGCTTTTTTCTTTTGGTCGAGATAAATTTCGACGTATCAACAACAACCTAAAAAGAGAATCGAGTCCATTTCTTAGCTCGCCAGCGATAGGCCATGATGATTCCACGGAACCACTCGTCCATCGCGATTGCCATCCAAGCACCCAATACGCCATAACCCCAATGCACGCCAAGCAAATAGCTCATGGCAACCCCAATGCCCCACATGCTGAGAATGCCCATTTTGATCGGGAATTTAATGTCGCCAGCAGCCTTTAGACAAGAGATAAAGATAAGGTTAAATACTCGTCCAGCTTCAAGAATGATGGAACCTGCAATCAGTGCCGCCGTTAGCGCAATGATCTCTGGATCTTGCGTGAACAGATCGAGAATTTCGAAACGGAACACATACACCATGCAGGTGATCGCGGTTGACGCGATAAAGCCAACCACAAAGTAACGTTGCACGCGCTTGGTAATCTCGTCGATCCAACCCTTACCAATGTAATAGCCTGTTTGGATTTGGCTGCCTTGACCAATTGCCAGTGCAAACGCAAAAGAGAGGCGAGCGATGTTTTGTGCGTAAGTAAACGCAGCCAGTGAAGACGTACCCATCTGCACTACAAAGAAGGTAATGCTGATCTGAGCCATGTTATAAGAGAGCACTTCTCCAGCGTTCATCGAGCCGATCTTCATGATTTTTTGATAGATGGCTTTCGGCACAGATTTAAACTGCTTCACTGGTAGATAAATCCCTTTGCTTCTGACCACACCAATCAAGATCAACATTCCGATTACTTGGCTAATGACGGTCGCGGTCGCAACCCCTTGCACGCCGTATACAGGCAAACCAAAAGGTTGATATAAGGCACAGTAGTTACCGAATACGTTGATGACACCTGCAATCATATTGATCACCATCGGTGACTTTGAATAGCCATGACTGCGCAAAATAGTGGTGAGAACCACACCTATGGTTACATTGAAGGTGAGAGCACCACTGATGAACAGGTATTCTTGCGCGTACTGTTCGACTTGAGGTTCGAGTTGATAAAGCGGGATAAAATATTCAGCAACAAGAACGGCAATCACACTCAGTAGCACACCGGCAATAATGGCCAGAATGATACTTGCTACACCCACGTGAGCGCTCTCTTGAGTGCGGGAAGCACCATTGTATTGCGCGATTAGAATACCCGTACCACTGCTGACCATGGTCGAGACAATGATCAGGAAAAAGGATATCTGAGAAATAACACCAACGGCAGACACGGCTTTGTCCGAGTATCCCGATAACATGAATACATCACTGGTGTTGAGTGCGGTTCTTAAAAGAACTTCGATAAAAATTGGCCAGGTGAGCGCAACGATTCCCATACGTTTGTTTAGGGTGGAATCAGCATTAGGCATTTAGGTTTTCTCAAAAAAGGGGTAGGCGACGCTATAGTTTAGCTATTATTTAGTAAACGACTATCAAATTAATGTCCGGAAGGCTAATAAGGATAAATAAAATTCGAATAAGTCTTCAGAATTCAATATTTCAGTGAGGGTGATGAAATTTTTGAATGGGATTTCATAGCAAGAGCACTCTTTGCTTTTTGTGAGTAAAAGCTTGCCTGTGTTAGCTGAGTACAACGAACAGAGTAAAAGGATCATGGTAGGCCAAATGGTCTAAGTGCTTGTTTTTCGCTTACGTTACTTCAGATATAAAAAAGGCACTCAGCGAGAAACTGAGTGCCAAAGTCTGAAATTTATGAGGTTAGATTTTCATTGAATTTCAGAAGACAGGTATAGGTTTTTACTTACTCTGCGTCAGTAAAGAAATCGTTGTATAACATGTATAGGTGGGCAGCACTCCAAGAGAAGTTTGGAGCACCTTGTTGTTCACCGTTTAGCGGGTTGTAGTTCTCACGGATAGGACCGTCTTGTACCAAGCCATCGGCGTGGTCAAAGAACGCACCTGCCATTTCAATCGCATCGTCACGGTAGCCGTAGCTATCCATGCCTTTTAGGCCGAAGTAGAATTGATCTACCCATACACGTCCACGCCAGTAAATATCTGGGCCAAATGCAGGGCTAGAAAGCGCCGCTGTGCCCAGTGGAACGTAGGTGTTGAACTCTGAGGTATCTTTCATCACAGAGACCACGGCATCAGCGTGAGCTTGTGTTGCTGCACCGTTGAACAGTGGTGACCAACCCTCAGGGCCTTTACCACGCTCGACAATCGGTTTGCCTGCGCAGCCATTGGCTAAAGGCTTGTCTTCAATACGAATGTCATAGAAGAAGTTAGTGCCTTCGTCGAACATACAGGTGTTGATGTAGTTCGATAGGTGCTCTGCTTTTTCACGGAACTCTTTCGCTTCTGTGTCTTTACCTAGAATGTCAGCCATTTCTGCTAGGTACTTGTTATCGCTGTACATGTAGCTTGCTTGGTCAACGGACTCTTGCAGCAATGAATAGCCAAGCAAAGTGCCGTCTTCAGCGCGGTTTTGAGCGAACTCAACATCCCAATCGCTGCGCTTACCACCGTTTGCAACGTATGCGTCTAGCTGGTCTTTATCAATGAAGCCAAATGCGGCTGCATCGTCACGGCCTGATTCCCAAGATGCAGCCGTTTGTGCGGGGCTCTCGATGTAATCGTAGTTGCCTTCTGCTACCACTTTATCCAGTGCTGCTTGTCCTACGACTGTTTCGTGCTTATCGCCACGAACCACGGTGAAGTACATTTCACCTTCAGGTGTGTTGTGTGCTTTGTCACGAGCAGCGCCATACTCTGGAACGCCATTGCCGTTGTTGTCACGGTTGCGTAGCCACCAATCATGGTATGCCACTAGTTTTGGATACATCTCTTGTAGCCAAGCTTCGTCGCTGGTGGTTTTGTAGACTTCCATTACTGCCCATGCTGCTAGGCTTGGTTTGGTATTACGTTCATTCCAGTTACCGCCATCGCCGCCACGTTCTGGACTTAGGTTGTAAGCGAGTAGATCGGGCACGTAACCTTCATCCCAAGGACGAACGGCATCGTCAGCCTGAATTTGGTAAGCGAACATCGCGCGGATGTTATCTTTCGCTACATCTGGGTTGAAGTGAGCCATTGCGTAGGCTTGCTTCCATGTGTCCCAAGGCCAAGTTTGGTTGCCCGAGAACCAACGCGCCGTCACGGATGGTGTCACAGAGTCAAACTCCATCGCACCTGCAGCGCCACGCCAGTTACCGTTTAGGGTTTCCATCGCTTTAACCGCAACACGCTCTTGTTCTGGTGTCGCGTTCGGGTTGGTTAAACCCATCTCAAGATAGCCTTCCCAACGTTCTGCTGATGCGGCTAAGAAGTCGGTAGGGTTTGCCATGATCTTTTTGATTTCAGGCTGTTCCGCTTGCGCTTCTTCTGCCGTTAGAACATGCGAGTATGTGGTGTAGATAGTCGTCGATGCTTCAATGTTTGCCGTTGAAGTAAACGCTAAACCATCAACCGTGGTTTTCGTTGGAATCGACTTGTGAACTTGGTATTCAGACTCACCAGAAGTCAGTAGATCCCATGTCGAACGAACCTTACCGAAGGTCACCTTTAGGCCATCGTCGGTTGCGACGATTTGACGGTCATACTCAGGGTAAGTTTCAGCGATTGTTTTGTCGGTTTGTGCCACGCCTTCTTTGGCGTGCGTCTTTTCTAGCAGTTCACCATCCCACACTAATTCAACCGGTGAGTCGGTAGTGATTTTTGTTTCTAGCAGAGAGGTACGGTTTGAAGCAAAACGCATCGTCATTTCTACGGTCACATCGTCAGATTTTAGCGTCTGAACCAATGCGCCCGGTAGGCTATAAGCTTCCATAGTGAAAGCCACTTTTTTGCCGTCTTTGAACACGCTTAGGCGGTCGAAGTTATCAGCCATGAAGTTGATATATTCTTCGGTAAGCAGTGCTGTACCTGGGAATCCGCCCATGCCTTCTGCACTGTCTGGCAGCAGATGACCGTGCCATGCACCTAGGTCGAAGAATGGGTTAAAGCGTTGGTGGTCATCGAAGTCGTAGTCACGCATGTATTCAGGTGAGCCAGTACGGTCGATAACGTTCTTAAACTCGTTGGCTTGCAGTTGCTCAGCATCAGAACTTGAGCCAGAGATGGAATTTGATGCACAACCAGTAACGACAAGGGCTGCACCGATAGCGAGAGCTGCGAATGATTTATTCAGTTTCATGATCAATTCCTGTTATTACCAGTAGAAGTATTGCATTGCGAACACCTGAGCGTCGCCGATTTCAGTGTCGCTGCCTACGCCAAAGCGGCTATCGAAAGCAGTCGCAAACGCGCCGTTGCCGTATTCATACCAAACGCCAGCATTGATGTAAGAGGTGATTTCTTTGTCGCCATTGTCACCGTCAAAGTTTGCGTAGTTGTAGGCTGCAGATAGGTAAACGCCTTGTGCCGCTTCGTACCATGCACTGGTTTGAATACCAGACTCGCTACCGAAAGACTCTTGGTTGCCTTTATCTGTATCGTGCCAAACACGAGTGGCGAAGTTTTTGTACTCAGCACCCAATAGCAATAGTTCACCACCATCGTTGTTACGAACTTCACCACCACCCATTAAGGTTAAGTCGTCGGTCAGATCGTATTGAAGGTAACCATTGACCATGGCGTTCTTATCTTTCCATTGGTCTGCGAAGCTGTCGTATTTACCGAAGTGAACAAGAGCATCGTCTTCCGAGAAGTCAGACTCTGGCGCGAAAGAAACGCTGTAGCGAAGCTTGCCTTCTAGGTTTTGAATCTTCACACCAAGGTGCACGTCTCGCGTGTTTGAGATCGCGTAGCCGTATTCAACCGTAGGGTCACCCCACCATTGAACGTCATCTAATGAAGAGTCCATACGACCAATCATGAATTCTGTTTTGTTATCTGTGCGGTAGCCAGCGTAAAAGCGGTTGAAACCACCTTCAAAGCCGCCCCAGCCGTGGCCCGTTGCCCAAGCATTGCCTTCGTCGTCGGCTTGTACTGTCCAGCCTTCCATATAAGCAAGACCAAACCAATTACCGTGCTCGATAGCCAAGCCAGCTTCAATGTAAGTACCGTCTGCGTAGCGGCCTTTATCATCACCTTCGAGTGCCACGTGACCACCAAGGCCAAGCTCACCATAAAAATTAAATAGGGTTTCAGTTTCTGTCTGAGGAGGCTGAGTATCACTGTGGTTTGCTGCGGACTCTTCCGCGTGGGCAGTGGTACTTAAGGCAGCAAGAATACAGCTTGTAATAAGAGTGTTTTTAGTAAAACTACTTTTCATTTTAATCACTTCTGTGTCGGGGTTATAAATGAAGGTTCGCAAGCAGTTCTGACTTCTAATATTGGGTGCTCTTCAAGGCGTATTGGTCAGGTTACTTACGATCGCAAAACCAATATTAATGATAATTTTGATGTTTAAAATTAATTAGGTTTAAAAGTGTGATCTATTTTTAGTAAATATTTACTTTGTTTTTATTTTGACTTTCAGTTGAATTTGCAGAGGTATGGCTAGGGTTACAAGTATTCGGGAGGTGAATTGTTTGATGGGTGGTTAGATTGTTGGTTCGAATGCTTTGATTCTTGAATGGCTTTGATTTAATCGAGATGGTTAGTGGAAATGTACCGACAAATAAAAAGGCACTCACCAAATGTGAGTGCCTGAAGTTTAAATGCGAGTGCCTGAAGTTTAAGTCAGAGTGCCCGAAGTTTAAATCAGAGTGCAGGGTAAACTAAGCGTTCGCCGGTTCAGGTTTTGCTTCTAGTTTTTTCTCTTCTGGAGATAAGCTTTTTTCATATTTTCCGTACTTCCACCACGCGTAGCCAAGGAAGATAACAATCCCGCCCACGTTGTAGAAGATGATGGTCATGATGTCAGCACCTGTTGGGAAGGTTGACGCAAAGAAGCCAACAGTGAAAATGCCGATCAGAATCGAGACCACGGTAATGCCTGTCATACGTGAGCCCATTCTGAAATCACGAGGTAAGTGATCCAACTTCAAACGTAAATTAAGGTACGCGATCATGATGAATAGCGGTGGCAACATCGATGCTGCAGCTGTCATGTTGATAATGGTACTCATCAGATCTTGAACCGTATCGGACGCCAGTGTCGGAATGAACATCAGTGGAATCACAATCAAGAACTGAATCCAAGCCGCACGCTCTGGAACGCCTTGTTTGTTTAGAGCGACCGTTTTCTCACCGAAGATACCTTTAGGGATTTCAGAGAAGAAAATCTTAACCGGTGTTGCCGTCCACATCAGCAGAGAGCCCAGCATCGCCGTGAATGAAACCACACCAACGAAACGGTTCATCAAGATTTCAGACAGGCCAAAGTGTCTTGCTAGCCCTTCAAATACCTGAACTGAGCCGCCTGTGAATTTAAGCTCTTCACGCGAAACAAACACGTTTGCTAACACAGATCC
This sequence comes from Vibrio sp. 10N.239.311.G01, assembly GCF_041465805.1. Lineage (NCBI taxonomy): Bacteria > Pseudomonadati > Pseudomonadota > Gammaproteobacteria > Vibrionales > Vibrionaceae > Vibrio > Vibrio sp. 10N.239.311.G01. The sequence continues at coordinate 204,103 of NZ_JBFSRM010000003.1, read as the reverse complement.
TACCGAGTAAAGCGCACCGATGAAGATACCGGCAATGATGATGACTTTAACGAAAGACTTGTGACCGCCTTTGATGTCGTTAACGTAAACCGCGACCGATTCTGCACCGCCTGCCGCCATGAAGATCCAAGTGATTACGCCAAGGAATGCCCAGTTGAAGCTTGGTGTCATGGCTTCAATGGTGATTGGGTCAGCTGGCTCGATACCGCCTACCAAAGCACCGCCAGATAGCAAGATGTAAGACATCGTTAGCAGCAGCATCAGTGATGATGTTAGTGAGGTGATAGGGCCCAGTAATTTCGCACCGTTATTCGAGATATGAGTCGCGACCGCAAACAAAATAGTACTTAGAATTGCGGTGGTCATTGGCGTGAATATGTACTCAAAACCTAAGAACGCATACGACGCGTAAGCGATGATTCTAGGGAGCAGAGAGGTGAAGAAGAACAGGTTAACAAACCAGTAGGTGTAAGCTGAAATAAACGCCCAGCGGCCGCCTAGAGAGCTTTTAACCCAAGAGTAAACACCCGCTTCAGAGTCTTTATTCAGTGACACAAACTCTGCAACGATCAAACAAAATGGCACAAAGTAAAAGATGGTTGCTAGAAAGAACATCGGAGCCGAGGAAAGGCCGATCTCGATGTTGTTATTAATGATGTTATTGAAGCTGTATACCGCCGCGAAGGTCATAGACAGTAGGGCAAATTTGCCTATCGTACTGCGTTTATTTTCGGACATGATGTTCTCCGGTGAATCACGTTGATGATCGTTATAACTTGGTCCTAGAGAGGGAAGCTCTAGGCCGCACTTTTATTGTTATGTTGGTTTGGCAAACACCCGCTTTGTTTTGTCAGGGTTGGCTCATTGTTGTTTTTATAGATTTACGATCGGACTTCTTTGGGATTTTTTTCTTTGGTATTTCAGTAAACTTATTACCAAAACAAAGAGTTAAAGATTAAGAAGTTCATTGAAGAGATTGCTTGTTTCATGAGCGACGATTTATAAGGCGTGTAGGGGCTTTTTTGTCGCTTTCTTTATATGAATCAGTTTGTCTCTTCAGCAAGAAGATTAAAGATTAAGCGGCGGGAAGTTAATCGAAATTGATCAAATATGTGACCTTGAGTAAATAAATTTAGTTAATGTTTTACCTTGGTTTTTATTTGAGTTTTATTACCTATTAATTGGTGTTTTTCGTGAACTGAAACCTTGACGGAACGCCATTTTATTTTTGGGGTTTTTATTTTAATTATCTGATTTAAAACAAAAAAAAGCGCCAATTAAGGCGCTTTTAACTAGATGTATAGATTCTGGATTACGACTGCTTAGCCGTTTCTAGCTTTGCTTCTTTACCTGCTTGCTTCTTTTCAAAGCGAGAGATCCACCACCATGCGATACCAGAGAATACCGCTGTCATGAAGACGTTGATGAAGAAGGCTTGAACAAGGTCAACACCTGTCGGGAATGCCGATGCTGTCATGCTCACAATGAAGATACCAATCAGTACCGATACTACTGCCATACCTTGAACTCGAGTACCCATGCGGAAATCACGCGGTGTGTCGTCGTGTTTCAAGCGGAATACAAAGTAGGCCACCATGATGAAGATTGGCGGTAGCATTGCGGTACCTGCTGTTAGATTGATTGCTGTATTCATCATGTCTTGTACAGATTCAGAGCCGAAGCCGTTCACCACAAGCATCACGAATACAAACGCGAACTGCCACCAAGCTGCACGTACTGGCACGCCGTGTTCGTTAAGCTCTGTTGTCTTCTCGCCGTAAACACCTTTAGGGATTTCAGAGAAGTGAATTTTTACTGGAGCTGCTGTCCACATCATCATCGAACCGAACATAGCAACGAATAGGATAATACCGACGAAGCGACCCGTTAGAGATTGTGAAATGTCGAAGTAGTTCGCCATACCTGTGAAGATTTCAACCATGCCGCCAGCGTAGGTCAGTTCATCACGAGCAACGAATACGTTTACTAGAAGAGAGCCCACTGCGTACATTGCGCCGATTGCGATACCTGCACCAATGATAACCTTGATGAAAGACTTGTGACCGCCCTTAACATCGTTTAGGTAAGCGGCTGCGGTTTCAGCACCACCGGCTGCTTGGAAGATCCAACACATGATACCTAGCGTTGCCCAGTTGATGGTCGGTGTCATTGCTTCAAGCGTGATTGGTTCTACTGGCTCATGGTTGCCGCCCAGTGCCATTAGTGCACCGATAACGTAGATTGCAAACAGAGCGAATACACCGTAGGCCACGATCTCGGCAATCTTACCTAGCCAGCTCGCGCCTTTGGTTGAGATGTGAGTTGCTGCAGCAAACAGAGCAATCGAGATAGCCGATGTGACGACTGGCGAGAAGGCGTATTCATAGCCCAACATCGCGTAAGACGCATAGGCGATTACGTTTGGTAGCAGGGATACAAACCAGAAAAGGTTTACGAACCAGTATAGGAAGGAACCTAGGTAGGCTGCTTTTGAGCCTAGTGGTTTTTTTAGCCAGTCATACATGCCTGACTCAGAATTTTTATTTGCTGATACGAATTCAGCAATGATGAACACGAACGGAATGAAGTAAATAAGGGTCGCGAGCAAAAAGATAGGGGCTGAACTCAATCCCAATTCGATGTTGTTGTTTACAATGTTGCGAACGTTAAATACCGCTGCAAATGTCATGGAGAGTAGGGCAAATTTGCCTAACTTACCGCGTACAGATTCAGACATAGTGTCCTCCGAGGAATCACGTAATTATAGTCGTTATTTCTCAATGCTTCCTTGTAGGGAGGAAGCGTTGAGGCTTTGTTCAGTCTATTTGAGCCTTGAACGGCAAGGCTCAAACGCGCTGTGAGTTAATAGGGTTATTGCTTACTTATTAAGGAAGTAACCGTCTTCAATGGTCACTTTCAGCACCACCTTGCGAACTCGGTTATCACCGTGGAAACGGTAAGCCTGATTGTTGTCAAAGATCGCCACTTGGCCTTCAGCTAGCTCACGAGTTTCACCGTTCCCCATTAGGTGTTCGCGGTCGGTTTCATCGCTATAAGCTTGGATCTGCTCTAGCTCTGATTTCGCTGCGAATTCAACCGTTTCACGGCCTTCTAGGTAGTAGTGCACGTCGAAGTAACGACGATTACCGGTGAAGTTTTCTGTGTTACGAGCCACACCGTCTTCAATCATGTAAGCCAGTGAATCACCAATTGAATACATCACGCCATCTTTGATGTTTCCGATGTTTTCAATCGCTTCTACACAGCGTTGCCATTTACGACCATCGCGGTAGACGACTTTAAATTGTTCTAAGTTCTCTAAAACGATCATCGCTTATGCCTCGTTCAGTTGTGGTTGAGCTTTTGGTGCATTCACCGTAAAAAACTCATCGCCAAAGTTGTGATTGATTAGGTGCTGCGCATCGCAATCGCCTGCTTGGAATGGAATCAGAGTTAAACCGTAGCGGAACTCGTCCATGTAAACGCGGTAAGAATCGAGCACTTCGCTGCCCCAAGAGTTAGAGCCTAAGCCCATCACTTGGTGATCTAGGTTTAACGTGATGTAACCGCTTTTCTCTAGCTCAATGGTGTGTTGTGCTTGGTGCAGGTTTTGGTTGGTGTAGAACCATGCGCTGAAGTTGATTTCTTGCTGTGGTTTTACTGCAATACCATTACCCGCGCGGCTTGAAAGCGCAGCCCAACGAACGTGTTGGCGGTTGCCGTTGTTCTGTGGGAACGGGTAGTTCTCGAACATGTCTGCAACGGTTGATTGGTACACATCAATCATGTTGGCTTGCTTGCTGTCTTGGTAGTTCTCTTCAGGGCCGCGTCCGTAATATTGGACTTGGTCGAAGTCGCCGTTGATGCCCATATCAAAACCAATCACAGGAATTACATGAGGGTACTCACCGTAACGTTCGCCGCTTAGCTCAACGTTCAATTGGCCTTCAGCATTAACTTGGTAGCGATATTCACAACGCATGCCGAAATCGAATACTGGTGGAGCAATGATGCTGGTGGTGGTGATCTCTACCTTGCCATTTACCTGTTCAACGTTAACGCATTCAAGGTCAATGCTACGGAAGTGCTCCTGCATAATTTGCAAGTGTGCAGGCTCCCAGTAACCATCGTGCTCTTGTTTATGGTTATCGATCATTGGCTTGAAGAAGTTGATTCGTGGTTCTGACTTAATCATCTCTTCGCCATTGACCAACCATGACGTCAGCTTGCCGTTCACTTTCGAGAAGTTCAGTGCGAAGTTGTGGCCTTTGATTAGGTAAGCTAAACGAGACTCTTCCACATTCAGTGCTGTCGCATTGTTGTTAGTGAAGGCTTCTAGCTGTGCTGTGTTCTCTTTCACTTGGAATTGATACACCGCGATGTCGTGGTTCGCTTCGCTGTAAGGCGTACGAGAATCCTTGCGCACGGTAAAGTTCACAAACACTTCGCGCTCATCAAGTTGTGGCAAGTTAAGTGTCAGTTCACGGCTCGAGTTTTCTGCCAGTTCTTCAATCTTGATGTGTTGCACAGCAATGGTTTCACCTTCAGCACGGATTTCCGCAGTGATGGTGTAGTCATCGATGTTTGAGAACCAAAGTTTGTTGTCTACCGTGAAGGTGCCCGTTTGTGCATCGAAATCGCGAAGCTTCACTGGTGCGATAACCTGCTTGTACTCTTTTAAGCCTGGCCCCGGTGTTTGGTCTGGGTAGATCAAACCGTCCATGCAGAAGTTGTAGTTGTTCGGGTAGTCACCGTAGTCACCGCCGTACTTATAGAACTCAGTACCCGCTTCATCACGCGCTAGAATGCCGTGGTCACACCATTCCCAAACGTAGTGACCTTGAATTGCATCGTGCTTGTAGAACACGTTTTGGTATTCGGTTAAGCCACCTGGGCCATTACCCATTGCGTGTGCGTATTCACAGATAATGCGTGGTTTTTCGTGTGGGAATTCACCGAAGGCATTCATCAGTTGAGCACGTGAGTACATGGTTGAAATGATGTCGACCACTTCAGCATCGCGGTCTTCTTCATAGTGAACCAAGCGGGTGTCATCAATCGCTTTTGCCGCATCGTACATAGAGCGGATATTGCAGCCGTAGCCTGATTCGTTACCTAAAGACCACATGATGATAGAAGGGTGGTTCTTTTGAGCGTGGATATGACGTTCGATACGTTCAACAAACACCGCTTCCCATGCTGCATCGTTAGTGATGCGGCTTAGGTCGCCAACGTTAGCAAAGCCGTGAGTTTCGACATCGGTTTCACCCATCACGAACAGGCCGTAGATGTCACACAGTTCGTAGAAACGTGGGTCATTCGGGTAGTGCGCAGTACGTACTGAGTTGATGTTGTGTTGCTTCATCAACACCAAGTCTTTCTCAACGCGATCCATGCCCACAGCACGACCTTTCAGGTGGTCGTTGTCGTGACGGTTTACACCATGCAGCATCACGTATTTGTTGTTGATGTAGAACAGACCATCGCGAACTTTAATGTCTCGGAAACCAACGCGCTGTGGAATCACTTCTAGCACTTCGCCGTCTGTGTCTTTTAGCGTCAGCAACAGTTGGTAAAGGTATGGGTTTTCAGCATTCCATTGAACAGGGTTCACGACATCGATAGAGAATTGAGTGTTCGCATTGCCGCCAGTCTGTTGGTTAGGAACAGTTAAGTTATCTACTGAGCCTTGGGAGATAACTTGGCTGCCATCAAGCAATGCGTACTCAAGAGTTGCGTTAGTCGCTGCTGCTAGGTTTTCTAGAGCAACGTTGCACGAAAGGGTCGCGCTTTGGTAAGCGTCGTCAAAATCAGTACGAACCATTAGGTCTTGAACGTGAAGTTGTTCTTTACCAACAAGGTAAACATCACGGAAGATGCCGCCTGTCCACCACATGTCTTGGTCTTCAATGTAGGTGGAGTCGGCCCACTGCATCACTCGAATAGAAAGTAGGTTGTTGCCTGCTTTTACCTGGCTAGAGATATCGAACTCAGCGGTTAGGCGGCTGCCTTTGCTGAAGCCCACGTACTCGCCGTTTACGTAAACTTCGAAGTAAGTTTCAACGCCATCAAATTTGATGATGGTTTGTTTCTCGTCCCAGCTTTCGCCAAGGAAGAAAGAGCGTTGGTATGCGCCGGTTGGGTTGTCTGATGGTACGAAAGGCACATCAATTGGGAATGGGAAACCTTCATCTGTGTATTGAAGATCGCCGTGGCCTTCCATTTGCCACATGTTTGGAACCGTGATGTTTCCCCAGTCGCTCATTTCCTGAGAATAGAACTCTTCAGGAACCAATAGCGGATTGGTGAAATAGCTGAAATTCCATTGGCCACTCAATAGTTGGAAGTGGCTGCTCAGTTCACGCTGAAACGTTTTTGCATTTTTTTCTGATGCGTACGAGAAGAAGTATGCACGCGGTGCCATACGGTTCTCATGTAAGTTCAGGAAGTTTTCCCAGTTGTTCACGTTGCCTCTCTCTCGGTCTGAATGCAGTTTGCTGACCGACGTTCTTATGCGTAATTGGGTCGTAGTGAATACGAGTATTTTTGGACTGAGGTAATTATTAGTAAAAGTTTTACTAAATGAAATTGGTGAAAACGTTTTACTTTAACTTCATCACGTTTTTTATGGTCTTTTTACGGTGCTGTGTGATCCACTTAAAAGAATGCTATTGGCTGATTTATGTAGCAGATTAAAGAGGGGGACATGTGTCGATTGATGTATGTGACGGGCACAAAAAAGGCCACCTTCAACAAAGGTAGCCTTTATTTATCTACTTGATATATTTAATTATTTTGTTGTATCGCGCAGCTTGAGTTTGCTTGGTACATAGACACGTAGTGGGATGGTTCGGCCGTCGCGTACTTTTTCAATCAGCAGGTTAACGCCTTGAATTCCCATCAGTTCAGAGTGAATACGAACCGTTGATAAAGATGGGAAGGTAAATTTAGCTGTTGGGATGTCGTTTACACTGATCAGCGCAATATCTTCAGGGATGTTTAATCCGTGCTCATGAACTGCTCGTAAAACGCCAATTGCGATGGAATCTGACGCAATAAACATGGCTTTAGGGTAGTCGCCCGTCGCGAGCATCTGTTTTGCAAGCTTGTAACCTGATGAGCTAGAGAAGTCACCACGGTAGATGTCTTGCTCACTGACAACGTTCTTGAGGCCACCATATTCAGCAAAAGCGACTTCACGAATATCAGGGGTATTGACGTCGTCTTGGCCACCAATAAAGCCGATGCGCTCATAGCCTTGGTTGATAAAGAAGTTGGTGATCTCTTTGCTGATCAAAGCCAGGTCGATATCGACAGAGTCATAAGGTTCTGAGTGATCGGTAAAATCGACATAACAGATATTATCGCTCAGCTTTTTAGCTTGCTCGATAACCTCTGGTGTCATTCTACCCACCAACAAAACACCTGTGATTGGTGCTGAATTGATCTGTATTTTACTTTCATAACAGTTGGTTAGCTTAACTTCCATCTTTTCACATTGGGTTTCAATCCCGTGGCGAATCGATAGATAGTAAGGGTCGTTAACTTCCGCTTCTTGCTTGTAGTTATACAGTGCTAGGAAGTGATGGTTTTGTTTTTTACTGCTAACGGTTTTTCGTGAGCTGCTGGTTTTGTATTCCAACTTCTCTGCAATTTCAAAGATACGCCTTTTGGTCTCTTCCTTGACGCTTAATGTTGGATCTTCATTGAGAACCCTTGAAACTGTAGCCAATGATACATTCGCTTCAGTCGCGATATCTTTTAACGTTGCCATACTCACTTCCTGTTATTGGAACATTGCGCTGCTTTGAAATTGGTATTTAGTAAAAAAGCAATGCACCTCTTTATTCTACAGACCTATTGTAATCAAACTGGACGTCATTGCATTAACTTTTAGTAAAATAAATGCTCAACTCATCTGTGATGTCTCAAATCTAACTATCTATAATTATCTTATTAAAATTCAATAAATTAGAGGTTAACAGCTATACATTTCCTCTATGTCATGAGCAGTACCAATGATGAAAGTTAGTGTAAACGTTTACACTTCGTGGTTTTGATCACAGAATTATAGTCAAAATGGCTGCTACTATTTCTGACATACGGTGCTACTGAGCTGAATGTCAGTTCGAGTTAGCCCACGAATGACGACAAAGAGAGGTTGATTGTGAAAGTACTGGTTACGGGCGGCATGGGTTACATCGGAAGTCATACATGCATTCAAATGATACAGGCAGGTATGGAGCCGATCATTGTTGATAACCTTTGCAACAGCAAAGAGCTAGTGCTGGAACGAATCGAGTCGTTAACTGGCAAGCGCCCAACGTTTTATCTTGGCGACATTCGTGACCAATCTTTTCTAGATAGCGTGTTTTCAGAAAACGATATCCAAGCGGTGATTCACTTTGCTGGCCTGAAAGCGGTAGGGGAGTCGGTGGCTAAGCCTTTGGAGTACTACGATAACAACGTTAATGGTTCACTAGTGTTAGCTCGAAGCATGAAGAAAGCGGGCGTGAAAAGCATCGTATTTAGTTCTTCGGCTACCGTTTACGGTGATCCAGAAGTAGTGCCGATTACTGAAACTTCACCAACTGGCGCGACAACTAACCCTTATGGTCGCAGCAAATATATGGTGGAAGAGTGCTTGAGCGATCTGTTCAACGCGGAGAACGACTGGAGCGTCACTTTACTGCGTTACTTCAATCCAGTTGGCGCACATCCATCGGGCACTATGGGTGAAGACCCACAAGGTATCCCAAATAATTTAATGCCGTTTATTGCTCAAGTAGCCGTCGGTCGCCGTGAAAAACTGGCTGTTTTTGGAAACGATTACCCAACAGTCGATGGCACAGGCGTTCGTGACTATATTCATGTAATGGATTTAGCGGACGGTCACGTCGCAGCACTAAAAGTGGTTGGCGAGAAAGCGGGCTTACACATTTACAACCTAGGTACGGGCAAAGGCTCAAGTGTACTCGAGATGGTTGAAGCCTTCGCACAAGCATCGGGCAAACCGGTTCCTTATGAACTTTGCCCACGCCGCGCAGGTGACATTGCCGAATGTTGGGCAAGTACTGAAAAAGCAGAGCGCGAGCTTGGCTGGAAGGCGACGCGTAGCGTGATGGAGATGACGGCGGATACATGGAATTGGCAGTCGAATAACCCACAAGGTTACTAAAGAACTTTTAAGCTATTGAAAAAATAGAGATTCCAGATATCTCGTGCCTTTATTCTGGAATGACGGATGAGCATAAGGCTATGAAGTGGTGGCCTTTGCACAAATAGCACAACGAGATTACACGTCATTCCCTACAGCGAGGCACGAGCGTGATAGGGAATCTCCTTGTAGAAGAATTATTCATCTTGGTGAATTGACCAAGACACAAAATTTGAGAGCAATCTAAACATGTCAAAAGTTGAATTTAACCCAGTAGACCACCCGCATCGTCGTTATAACCCATTAACGGGTCAGTGGATCTTAGTATCACCGCACCGAGCAAAACGTCCTTGGAGTGGCCAAGATGAAAAACCATCGACTGCGCAGCTTCCTGCGTATGAGAAAGAGTGTTTCTTGTGCCCAACCAATACGCGTATCTCGGGCGACGAAAACCCAGATTACGACGGCACTTATGTATTCAGTAATGACTTCGCGGCGTTGATGCCTGATTCACCTGACGCTCCAGAGTCTGATAACCCTCTATTCAAGACTCAAGGTGTTCGCGGGTTGAGCCGCGTGATCTGTTTTTCTCCGGACCACAGCAAAACGCTGCCGGAGCTTCCGGTAAACAAGATCCGTGGTGTTATCGATACCTGGAATGAACAGATTGAAGAACTAGGTAAAGACTACCTGTGGGTTCAAGCGTTTGAAAACAAAGGTGAGACCATGGGCTGTTCTCAGCCTCACCCACACGGTCAAATTTGGGCGAACAGCTTTCTGCCCAACGAGATTGAACGCAAAGAGAAACTCTTAAAAGAGTACTTCGAACAACAAGGTTCGAATCTTTTAGTGGATTACGTTGAAGCTGAAATGAAAGACGGCTCTCGCACTGTGGTTGAAACTGAACATTGGATTGCTGTGGTTCCTTATTGGGCGGCGTGGCCATTTGAAACCATGTTGCTACCAAAAACACACATTCGCCGTATGAGCGAACTGACTGACGAGCAGCGTGATGATTTAGCGCTTGCGATTAAGAAGCTGACCAGTCGTTACGACAACTTGTTCCAGTGTTCATTCCCTTACTCAATGGGCTGGCACTATGCACCGTTCTTCGAAGAAGGCACCGACATCGATCACTGGCAACTGCATGCGTTGTTCTACCCGCCACTGTTACGCAGTGCTTCGGTTCGTAAGTTCATGGTCGGCTACGAAATGCTGGCTGAGTCTCAGCGTGATTTAACTGCAGAACAAGCGGCACAGCGTCTGCGCGACTTGAGTGACGTGCATTACAAAGAGCAGTAATACGTTACTTCGTAGATAACAAGCAAGATTCCTGATATCTCGTCCCTCGATTCTGGAATGACGGCAGGTGAAAGGCTGATGTTGTCATTCCCTACCGTGAGAGACGAATGAGATAGGGAATCTAAAAGAATTAAAGTGGTGCCGTGAAGGGGCCATAACCAATTGAACAAAGAGTTTAACCAGAGAGTTTACTTATGTCTGACCTAATCCAAAACGTGAAAGCATCTTTTGAGCAAGTCCTTGGTTACCAAGCGACTCATATTATCCAAGCACCAGGTCGTGTGAACCTGATCGGCGAGCACACTGACTACAACGATGGTTTTGTTCTACCGTGTGCCATTAACTACCAAACGGTAGTCGCCGCGGCTAAGCGTGACGACAACATTGTTCGCGTAGTATCAGTGGACTACGGTAATGCAGTCGATGAGTTCGATTTAACTCAAGAGATCACATTCCAACAAGACAAGATGTGGGCTAACTACATTCGTGGTGTGGTGAAGTGCTTAAAAGGTCGCGGCTTTGAATTTACAGGTGCAGACATCTCTGTAACGGGCAACGTGCCTCAAGGTGCAGGTTTAAGTTCTTCTGCGGCGCTGGAAGTGGTGATTGGTCAAACATTCAAGGTGCTTTATAACCTAGAGATCAGCCAAGCTGAAGTGGCGCTAAATGGTCAGCAGGCCGAAAACGAATTTGTGGGCTGTAACTGCGGCATCATGGACCAAATGATCTCTGCAGAAGGTCGCGCAAACCACGCGATGCTTTTGGATTGTCGTAGCCTAGAGACTCAAGCGGTTTCAATGCCAGAAGATATGGCTGTGGTTATCATTAACTCAAACAAGAAACGCGGCTTAGTCGACAGCGAATACAACACACGTCGTGAACAGTGTGAAGAAGCGGCGCGCATCTTTGGTGTTCCGGCACTTCGTGATGTGACCATTGAGCAATTCAAAGCGAAAGAGTCTGAATTGGATGAAATGGTCGCGAAACGTGCTCGTCACGTGATTACTGAAAATGACCGTACTGTTGAAGCGGCTCAAGCTCTACGCACTCATGATATGAAGCGTATGGGCGAGTTGATGGCTGAATCGCATGCATCAATGCGTGATGATTTTGAAATCACGGTGAAAGAGATTGATGCGCTGGTTGATATGGTCAAAGAAGTGATCGGTGAACAAGGTGGCGTGCGTATGACTGGCGGTGGTTTCGGTGGTTGTATTGTGGCATTGGTTCCACCTGCATTGGTTGATGAAATCAAAACAACCGTTGAACAGAAATATCAAGCGGCGACGGGGCTAAAAGAATCTATTTATGTGTGCCAAGCGAAAGACGGAGCAGGCTTAGTTGAAGTAATCTAACGGCTTCGAGACTTAATATAGAGCTTACCAAGTAAAAAGATCATGGTAGGCCAAATGCTAAAGCCTTTACTTCAGGTAGAGGCTTTTTACTGGCACTAGAAGGAATTTAGAATGACACAAGAGCAAAACCTGCATCAATCCATGGCGCAGACTCCAGCCTATGATGGCCAACCCGCTCAGTTAGTGACGCTATCAAATACGCATGGCATTCAAGTGACATTCATGGATATTGGTGCAACATGGTTGAGCTGTATCCTGCCAGTAAAGGGAAACAAAAGAGAAGTGTTGTTGGGTGTTAACTCAATGGAGAACTTCGATAAACAAGCCAGCTATATGGGCACAACCGTTGGCCGTTATGCTAACCGCATTGCTAATGGTCGTTTCAAAATTGATGGTCAGAATTACAAGCTGGAAACCAACCAAGCGGGCAATACCTTACATGGTGGCCCGAACGGATTTGATAAACGCCGTTGGAATATTGCCGAGCAAACCGAAACGTCAGTGGTGTTCAGTCTAGAGTCTGCTGATGGCGACCAAGGATTCCCGGGGAATTTGAATGTGTCGGTACGTTATGACATCACCGAAGACAATCGAGTGTCCATTAATTACTCTGCAACCACAGACAAGCCGACTGTAGTCAACCTAACGAATCATGCGTACTTCAATCTACTTGGCGCTGAAGCTGGACACGATTGTTTGTCACACATTGTCAGTATCAATGCTAATCAGTTCTTACCGACCAATTCGGTGGGTATTCCGTTAGGTAACCTTAAATCAGTGAAATCGACCAGCTTTGACTTCAATCAGCCTATGATGATCTCAGAGCGTTTGTTGGGCGATGAACAGCAGAAAGCAGCAAAGGGTTACGACCACTCTTTCTTATTGGCTGATGGCTGCAAACGCACTCAATGCGCCGCGACCGTAACCTCACCGGATGCGCTCGTCACACTAAAAGTATTTTCAACCAAACCTGCGATGCAGCTATACACCGGAAACTGGCTTGGTGGCACACCAAACCGAAGTGGTGGCAGCTATGAAGACTACGCTGGTTTGGCGCTAGAAACCCAGTTCTTACCTGACTCTCCTAACCACCCAGAGTGGAAGCAGGACAGTTGTATTCTCAAGCCTGAACAAGAATATAACTACAGTACCTGTTACCAGTTTGAATTTTCGGGGGATTCTTCAAACTAGTACGCTCTAGCTCAAAGCGGTTACGTCAATATCTTTTGTTTGTGAATAGGACGATGTGAATTATCGCGTTGTTCTTGGGGGATGAGCAAAAGTGGCGCTCAACAAGAGTGCGGTTTATTAAGCGCGATTGTTGAGTATCTGAGTAAGGTAGGAAAGCCCTAACAGAAGCGATTCTGTTAGGGCTTTTTTTTGTTTATTGCTTGATGAGTCGACCAGAACCTAGACTTTCTCTACCGAATTACGGCGTACCAGAGTTGGAGAGAACATCATTGGTTCAGTTGAGGTGTTTTCACCTTTGGCTAAGTGCAACGCGAGTCGTGTCGCTTTCTCTGCCATCATCTGAATCGGGTAGCGAATAGTGGTGAGCTTTGGATGAACATAGCGGGCAATCAAACCATCATCGAAACCGATGATCGACATTTTGTCCGGCGCTTGAATACCGTTTTCATCAAGGACAGACAAAGCACCTGCTGCCATGTAATCGTTGTACGCCACAATGCCAGTGATTGGCAGTGATTTAGTCAGAAGGTTAGTCATGGCGTATTCGCCACCGTCACTGGTCGGCGCTGAGTATTCAATATAGCTGTCAGAGAGCGCTATTTTGTAATCTGAGAGTGCCGCTAAGTAACCTTGGATACGCTCATCGGCATCTTCAATGCTATGCGATGAGGCGATACAGGCAATGTTCTTATGGCCATGGCGGATCAGATATTCCGTCGCAAGATACGCACCTTTTTTGTTGTCTAAGAAAATACAGCGGTTGGCAATCTCAGCAATATAACGGTTGATCAGTACTAAGCCTTTGACCTCTTTTGCATAGGCAATCAGTTCTTCGTCGGTGAGGCCTTTAGAGTGGATCACCAGGGCGTCACAACGGCTGTTAATCAGCAATTCAATCGCTTGTCTCTCTTCTTCACGATCGTGCGAGCCATTACCGACAAGGATATGTTTTCCGTTCTCACGAGCGACATTGTCGACAGCCTTAACCAGCGTGCCAAAAAAGGGATCGGAGATGTCACCGACCAATACACCAACAGTGTTCGTGCTTTGGCTTACCAGCGCTCGAGCATTGGCATTCGGTCGATAGCCAAGTTTAGACATCGCTTTAGTTACAGACTCTACCGAGCTTGCACTCGCCTTGGGAGACTTGTTGATCACTCGAGATACGGTTGCAACAGAAACACCAGCTTCCTTTGCTACATCTTTAATTGTTGCCATTTTTAACCTCTATACATTGCTTCATCTATTTAACACCGACAATGATAGTAAGGCAACGAAACTCTCATTTTACTTCCAGTAATGAGATCTTTACCGCTTGTAATTATTAGGCTTAATGCTAGTGTAAACATTTACATTTTACTTAATTTTAGTAAATGATTTAATGAGTGAAAATAAACCAATATAGGAAGTGAGAAATGGATACTGTCTCTTATGGTGACTTTGCTAAGTTAGAAATGCGTGTGGGTAAGATCATTGAGGTTGTGCGTCATGAAAACGCCGACAAGCTTTACATAGTGCAAGTGGATGTTGGTGACAAGACACTGCAAACGGTGACCAGCCTAGTCCCTTACTACACAGAAGAAGAGTTGATGGGTAAGCAGGTTGTTGTTTTGTGCAATCTAGCGAAGGCGAAGATGAGAGGCCACACTTCTGAGTGCATGTTGCTTTGTGCAGAAACGGAAGATGAATCTGAAAGTGTATTGCTAACACCTGAACGTGCGATGCCAGCAGGTATTCGTGTCGTTTAAGCTCACTTTAGGTTGGTGAGTCAATGTGTTCACCAACCTAAATCAACTAGCTGCGTACAGTTAGTATCAAGCCATCAATCACACTGTGATGGTGATCGGAAACCCCAGCAAGGTTGCCGTATTTAGGCTGGTGGCGATCATTTTCTAATGGGTGATGCCAACCTTGTGTGTGTTGAACAAAGTGCGCCGCAAAGCTTTCAGACACTTCTAAACATCCTGCTAATACCGTATCGACATAGGTTTGAACGATAGGGCTGTTTTCGCAAGGTGCTTGAATCTCGTCTTTGATGTAAACCCAGATCGATTGATCCTGTTTAAACTCATTTTGGCTTTCTATCTGAGAGGCCTTTAATTCGATTCGGTGATAACCACGCTCACGGCGATCAAACTCAGTCAGCGCAATATCATCCACTTCAAGTAAAACTCCATTCACTTGTCCCTCACCGAGATTTACGATCAAAGGTGACAACACATAGCTGTCATCGATCTTACTCCAGTGACGAACTAGGCCATGCACTATCGCAGGAATCGCTTGTCCTGTTTGACCTGTGAGTTGACGAGAAGAGGAGTTGATCAAGCTACCATAACCAAAAATATACATCGCGTTCCCTGTCTGTTCTTTTGTATTTGAGACTAGTCTTACTATATGTTTGGCTTCATCAAATGTCAGTAGTTTTTTATTTTACACACTCATGAGTCTAAATGACTTTTGTGGGGTGTGTTTTATTGACACTTTTTTGAAGCCTAAAGACTCCTTGTTGCTTGTTTTTATTGGCTTTATATCTTTGGCGCGTTTCATGCATTACGTTAGGAAATATTGCAGTGATGATTACTGCATCATGAATTTGACTATGAAATAGCAATTCCCAGAAGCCACTCTTGGCTTGTTATCTGAAATGAGGAACGAGTTTGTTAAATATCACAGATAAAAGTGTAGAAGATGCGATTCCTGCATATCTTCGATTAGGTTTTAGACCTTTCTTCTTTTTAGGCAGTCTCCATGCTGTGATCGCGATTGTAGCTTGGGTCATCATGTTCCAAAACGGCCAGCCAGAAATGCTAAAAGTACCGGCGCTTTGGTGGCACGTACATGAAATGCTGTTTGGCTTTGCCATGGCGATTGTGGTCGGTTTTGTGTTAACTGCGGTGCAAACGTGGACGGGCGTCAATGGAACCAAACACTATCGATTAGCTGGACTGGTTGGTTTGTGGTTGGCACCTCGTATTCTGTTTTGGACCCCCGCACCGTTATGGCTGATCTCATCTGTTGAGGCGTTGTTCTTAATCTTCGCCGCTTACGAAATTGGTTTCCGAGTTGTTAAATCGAAAGGCTGGAAGAATCTATTCTTTGTGCCGCTGTTTATATTGGCTATCGTGGCGAACTTTGCTAGTTACGCAACCATTAAGGGGATGCCTCCATTCCCGTCGTCTGCGGTATGGCACGCAATGTTATGGTGGTTTACCTTGCTGCTATCAGTGATGGGTGGGCGAGTTATTCCATTCTTCACTGCGCGTCGCTTTGATTTTGAAAAAGCACAACCACTAGTTTGGTTAGAATGGTTAGCGAATCTACCTTTGGTTGGCTTATTTGTATTGAGCTTCTTCCCATTGACCTTTGCTCAAGTCGGCAATGAGTTGATTGTATTTGCAGGTGTGACTCAGTTGGTGCGCTTTATCCGCTGGAAGCCTTGGACTACGTTATCTGAGCCCTTGGTGTGGTCGCTGCATGCGGCTTACCTATGCATCCCTTTAAGCTTGCTGCTACGAGGTTTATTAGACAACCCGTTCGCAAGCCACAACATGCTGCACTTGTTTGCGATTGGCGGTTTGAGTGGATTAATTCTTGCGATGATTACGCGCGTGACAATGGGGCACACGGGTCGTGCAATCTATAAAGGGCCAAGTATGGCGTTAGCGTTCTCGGCTATTTTTATCGCGGCTTTGGTTCGCAGCGTAGGTGTGACTTTCTTCCCTGCGTATTTATTTGAGATGGTGAACATCAGCGCGGGTTTATGGACGTTAGCGTTCGGTCTATTTATCTGGAAATTTGGGATGATGCTGTTAACGCCAAGAGTGGATGGTCACCCGGGCTAAGCCAATTAGTTATCTATTGATATAGATAGGGAAGCTCAGAGCTTCCCTTTTTGATCTTGATAACTCATTAAGTACTCGCAGCAAGGTATTGGCGTACCTGTGTGATGAGATCTTCCTTGGCGTGAGGCGAGATAAAACTGGCTTCGATGGCATTAATACTGAACTGCGCCAATTCGTTTTTGGTCACTGGGTGAGCATTGGCGACGGCGAGGAAGTTATCATTCATATAGCCGCCGAAGTAAGCCGGATCATCGGAATTGATGGTGACGCACAGCCCTTTTCTCAGCAACTCGACGATGTTGTGCTCTTGCATGGTCTCAAACACCTTGAGCTTGGTATTCGACAGCGGGCAGACGGTCAGTGGTGTACGTTTTGCTATTAGCTGTTCCATCAACTCTTCATCTTCTACACAGCGAACGCCATGATCAATTCGGGTAATGCCTAGCAAGCTCAGT
Organism: Vibrio sp. 10N.239.311.G01; assembly: GCF_041465805.1. Taxonomy (NCBI): domain Bacteria; kingdom Pseudomonadati; phylum Pseudomonadota; class Gammaproteobacteria; order Vibrionales; family Vibrionaceae; genus Vibrio; species Vibrio sp. 10N.239.311.G01. The sequence continues at coordinate 186,801 of NZ_JBFSRM010000003.1, read as the reverse complement.
GCGTCGCTAATATTTTGTGCTGGGCCTTCTTCTCCGGCGTGCGCGACAGTCAGAAAGCCTTGGTTGATCGCTTCTTGGAATACATGTTTAAACTTCTCTGGTGGATTGCCCTGTTCTGATGAATCTAACCCAACGGCAATGATCTTATCTTTATAAGGAAGGGCTTGTTTGAGTGTTTCAAAAGCGCTGTCTTCATCGAGATGACGCAGAAAGCACATGATCAGTTGGCTGCTGATACCAAGCTCTTGCTCCACTTGATTCAAAGCTCGAGTAATCCCGCCAACGATGACTTCAAAGTCAATGCCGCGTTCAGTGTGAGTCTGAGGGTCGAAGAAGATCTCAGTATGAACCACATTATCTTGCTGACACTTCAACAGATAAGCCCACGTCAGGTCGTAGAAATCTTGTTCATGAATCAGTACGTTTGCACCTTGGTAATAGATATCGAGAAAGGATTGAAGATTGTGGAACTGGTACGCGTCTCGAACTTGGTCTGGGGTCTCAAAGGGAATCGACAGGTTATTACGCTTGGCGAGTTGGAACATCAGCTCTGGCTCTAATGTGCCTTCTATATGTAAGTGCAGCTCAACTTTGGGTAAATTTTTGATGAAGCTATCCATAGCAACTCCTTAGCTATTTTAATTATGAGCGGAGTAGGTGAGACAGTAGAGTCTATAAACCTGAGCAAGCAGGTATCTCTTTCATTTATCTCTGTTTGAGCATAGTTCATTTCATTGTTATCGATAAAATAGGATAGAAGTTGATGGTGAACCGAGAGTTATGAACCGATTGAAATTAGGCGCAAACGATTTGCAGCATTGGAGTGTGATCCGCTGCAAATATTTGCAGCAATATTCATTGATTTGTGCTCTAATACCGCGCTTACCAAGGGATGGTGTTAAAAGATGCTCACTTAGATGGAGTTATCAAAGTTGACCGATCCCTTAATGATCTCCCTTAGGAAAAAATAGAACATGTCTAAGAACAAAAAATTTGATATCCGCCTTACAGAAAAACGCAACGGTTGGTGTGCAGAGATTACTCGTCAAGTAACGTCTCGCAGCACTACAGTATCTAAGCGTGAGTCTGGTTTCGAAACTGAAGCTCTAGCACAAGAGTGGGCAGAGAAAGAGCTAGCATCTTTCATCGCTAACCAAGCTGAACGTAACGAGCGTAAATCAGAGCAACGTAAAGAGCGTGACGAACTACGTCACACTAAAGAGCTTAAAGCTGAGCAAGCACGTGAAGCGCGCGCTAAAGCTCGTGCAGAAGAGCAACAAGACGCTGAATAATTCAGTGCATGACTAATTTATAGATCCCTTAATTTTAAGATAAGGGATTTGTGAAAAAAAAGCCCCGATACAACTTTTTTCTTTCGAGTTAAAAGTGTTTTGGGGCTTTTTAGTTTGTGGAGTTCTGTTTTATTGTGTTTAAGAGCTCGGTTTGGCTTCTCGCTTTTAACGTCGAGCTCTTAAACTGTTAAGCATTGTCTGATCAGTTATTCAGTGCAGTTAGCCAATCGTCTTCTGCCACTTCTTCAATGTAGCTTTCTACTGATTGTCCTACTTCTTCATCGTCTTGCTTGAAGTAAGCGATGTGGAACACAGCATCACCTTCGTTGACCAAAGGCAGAGTTTGCTGACCAATCACGATACCGCCTTTGGTTGTGATCACTTGGCCTTCTTGGTGACCCAATGGAGAGCTGATGTAAGCAAGGGTTTGTCCTGCTTCAACCTGTTCGCCAAGTCTTACCATGTTACGCAAAATACCGTCTGATTCAGCGCGGATCCAGCTGGTGGATTTACTCAATACTGGCTCTGGTAACTTCTTACGGTTAGGGCGCAGCATGCCGATTTCTTTCATCACTTGATGCACGCCAAGGTAACCCGCACGAATCGCGAGGTGATCAAAACGCAGCGCTTCACCACCTTCGTAAGTTAATACAGGAATACCCAGTTTTTCCGCTTCGCTACGCAGTGAACCGTCGCGCAGTGGAGAATCAATAATCACGGGTGTTGCGAACGCTTTTGCGATGCGCAGTGTCTCAGGGTTCGAGAGGTTTGCACGAATCTGTGGCAGATTGGTACGGTGAATCGCGCCCGTGTGTAGATCCAGAATGTAATCACAGTGCTTTGCCACGTTCTCAAAGAAGGTGTAAGCGATACGTGATGTTAACGATCCTTTCTCACTGCCAGGGAAGCAACGGTTTAGGTCACGACGGTCTGGTAGGTAACGAGATTTATGGATAAAGCCAAATACGTTAACGATAGGCACAACAATTAATGTCCCTTTCAGTTTCTTTGGATCAATCGCATTGGTCAGTTGTCGTGCAATCTCAACACCGTTTAATTCATCTCCGTGGATCGCCGCGTTTACCATCAGTGTTGGGCCCGCTTGGCGACCATGAATAATTTCAATCGGGATTGAAAGTGGAGAATGCGTGTAAAGCTGAGCCGCTTGCAGTTCAATCTCCATTCTCTGTCCTGGCTGAACAGTATAACCAAGTAATTCGAAGGGTTGATTAGGTTTTAGTCTTGCCATTTAGGTTGTTCTCAACATGGTGATAATTCGTTAACACGGAATGTATCAATCGTTGATTTTTAGTACGAATCAATCGCTTTACGGTGACGACAAAACTTTTTTATGGAGGCGTTTCTTAATTGGTTTCTGTTTTTGATTTGGCTAGTTAGAAGGGGTTTAGAATTGTGAATTTCCTGACAATACATTGATTTAACGCTGATATTTATTGTTCGGTTGGTTGGTATTATTCATCGCCATTTTTTGGCGGCCAAATTCATATATCGAGATAAAAATGAAAAAAACAATTTCAAAAGTCGTTGCACTGGCGGTGGTTTCTGTCGCTTTATCTGGCTGTGTTGGTAGTAACGCAGTAACCGGTTACCTAATGAAGTTTAACGTTAAGGCTGTTGATAACCGTTACGCACGTGGTGGCTTGAACATGCTACTAGCGCCTGCTTACGGCCTAACAGTTGCTGCCGATTACCTGGTATTCAACTCACTAGAGTTCTGGACGGGTAGCAACCCACTAACTGGTTCTCCGCACATCTTTGATACAAAGACTGATACTTACCTAGACATCAACCACCAACTTGATCCGTCTCTAACGGAAGCGCCAGTGGGTCCTATCACGAGTGCAGATGTGATCGAAAAAGGTCAAATGCAGCAGATTGATGAAAACACGATCCAAATGGACATTACTTACCAGTCTGGTGAGCGTGCGACGTTAATCGGTGTTCGTGATGGCGAGATGGTGACGTACTTCATCGATGGCGAAGTTGTGGCACAAACTTCAATTGATGAGCTAGAAAGCTACGCGGCTTCACGCGCTTAATTGTTTATTTAGTCACAAGTAGTAGCTACAAAGATTAGATACAAAAACAGGTACTCATTGAGTACCTGTTTTATTTTGTCTCAGATAAACGGTGTTTACTGTAAAACACCATTTACTGAACAAACATAGCTTATCGAATTAAGCTTTTTCTGGGATCGCTTCAAGCAATGCAACCATTTGGTTCCAGAATAGCTCAACGGTGTCGATCTTCACTTTCTCATCAGGAGAGTGCGGAAACTTGATGGTTGGGCCGAAAGAAACCATATCCATGTTCGGGTAAGGTTCTTTGAATAGACCACACTCAAGACCAGCATGGATAACCATGATGTTTGGCTTGTGACCGTAGATACCTTCGTACATGTCACGGAAGATATGCATGATTTCTGAATCTGCGTCTGGTTTCCAACCTGGGTAAGCACCAGAGAACGCGATGTTAGCGCCTGCTAGTTCAGCAACAGAGTGAAGCATGCTTTCTACTTGGCTACGACCTGAATCGATAAGAGAGCGGATCAGGCAAAGTACTGTGATTGAGTTCTCTTCTGTTGTGATAACACCTACGTTTAGAGACGTTTCCACAACACCTTCAATCTCGTCACTCATACGAATCACGCCGTTTGGACATGCGTTAAGTGCCGCGATAAAGCGAGCTTGGTCTGCTGACGCAAGTGCGCCCATTTCTACAGAAGCTTCTTCATTGAAAGTCACGATGCTGTCTTCTACTTTACCTAGCTCTGTTGAAAGCAGCTCAGTGTAGTAGTTGTATAGTGAAGCCAGTTTTTCTTGGTTTGCCGCAGGAACAGCAACCGTTACGAAACCTTCACGAGGGATCGCGTTACGAAGGCTACCACCTTTGAATTCGACGATGCGAAGGTCTAGCTCTTTTGCGTGACCCGCTAGGAAGCGAGCAAGCAGTTTGTTTGCGTTTGCACGACCTGTGTGGATGTCACAACCAGAGTGACCGCCTTTTAGGCCTTTTAGCGTTAGCTTACGTGTTACGAAGTCAGCTGGAATCGCATTACGAGCAATTTCAAATGTCATTGCGCCGTCGATACCGCCAGCACAACCCATGTACACTTCGCCTTCTTGCTCTGAATCGGTGTTAAGAAGGATATCGCCTTCTAACCAACCCGCTTCAAGACCGAAAGCACCAGTCATGCCTGCTTCTTCATCTACTGTTAGTAGAACTTCGATAGGGCCGTGCTGAATTTCGTTTGAAGCAAGAACCGCTAGGCAAGAAGCCATGCCCATGCCGTTATCAGCGCCAAGCGTTGTGCCTTTAGCTGTAACCCACTCACCATCAATGTATGGTTGAATTGGATCTTTAGCAAAGTCATGAACTGTGTCTTCGTTCTTTTGTGGAACCATATCGATGTGAGCTTGTAGCACTACACCTTTTTTGTTTTCCATACCCGCCGTTGCTGGCTTTTTGATGAATACGTTACCCGTTGGGTCACGACGTACATCTAGGCCTTGCTCTGTTGCCCAAGCAATAATGTATTGAGCAAGCTCTTCTTCATGCTTAGAAGGGTGTGGGATTGAGCAAATCTTATCGAAGAACTGCCAGATAGGGGCAGGGGATAATTTACTGATCTCAGAATGGAATTCAGACACGGATGACTCCTTTTTTATTTAATAACCATATATTTAGGTTTTGTATGGGGAAAAGCCTAGAACAAAAATCTAAAATATGGGTCTGTTTTGATGGCAACAGCATACCACTTGAGCGTTTTGACGAGTAGCGGTTCTAAACCTCAAATAGCTCAAATTTTGAAAGCGATCTTGTCCATCTGATCACAGCTAAGCGCCTTGATGCTTATAAATGGAGCACGCAAACGTTTGTTTAATTCTATTCTGTAATTTTATTACAAAAATAAGTTTGCAAAATAACCGTAAATGGCCAAAAATGTGACGTATAGCAAAAAATACTTGTAATCTTTTTTCTTTAGGGTATATTAATAACCAACTTCTGAGATGAAGAGTAAATGCTCAAAGGATGAGTCCGTTTTATCGCCTCCAAGGAACCGAGAAATCAAATTCGTTTTTTATTGATTTATTAAGGTGATAGTTATGAAAGGTTTACCATCTGCAATGTTCTGGATTAACAGCTCTGTTTACACTAGCAACTTTGCATACCCTACAAGCTTTGGTTACTAATACCGTAAGCATGTAACTCGAACAGTTTTGTTCACCCCTATATATTGGAATTCTTTTACAGCCCTTTTGGTTGACAGATTCTACCGCCACTCAGTTTTGAGTGGCGTTTTTTTTGCCTGCTACTTTTCCAAACCGCTTTCGCTTGTCACTTTCCTTGCTGTTCTGCGTGGTTGTTTTTTAAACGCCGAAATATCAATTTGCGCCTTATTACTGATCCTGTTGAAAAATACATAACTATTGTGAGTTTGAATTCAGAATTTACTGGCTAGATTATCAATGAAAATAACCGATGGTAGAAAAAACAACCAACTAGTTTTAGTGAGTCTATTGTTGTTAATTGTTTGTTTTTAATGGTTATTTATCGATGATATCTTCATTTTTAATCGCTTTGTTTCATACGGCATTCTGATAAATATCGATTAGAGCCTTAATTCTATCTGGAATTTGTTATTTGATAACTTTATAATCCACAGCCAATCGATTACGCAACCGTTTACTTTTTACCCTTATAGGATTCGATAATGTTCGAAAAGCTATTCAAACTCAGTGAAAATGGCACCAATGTGCGCACTGAAATCATCGCAGGTCTAACAACCTTCCTAACAATGGCTTACATCATTTTTGTAAACCCAATGATTCTAGCTGATGCTGGTATGGACCATGGCGCTGTATTTGTAGCAACCTGTTTAGCGGCTGCTATTGGCTGTTTCATCATGGGCTTTGTTGCTAACTACCCAATTGCTCAAGCTCCAGGCATGGGTTTGAACGCATTCTTTACCTACGCTGTTGTAATGGGTATGGGTTATACGTGGCAAGTTGCTCTGGCAGCGGTTTTCGTATCAGGCGTAATCTTCATCTTCTTAAGCATCTTTAAGATCCGTGAATGGATTATCAACTCGATCCCTATGTCTCTGCGTGTTGGTATCTCTGCAGGTATCGGTCTTTTCCTAGCGTTTATTGCGCTTAGCAATGCAGGCATCGTTGTTTCTAACCCAGCAACTAAAGTTTCACTGGGCGACATTACCGCGATTGCTCCTATCCTAGGCTCAATTGGTTTCTTCCTAACGATTGCTCTTGTTCACCGTGGCGTGAAAGGGGCAGTAATGATTGCGATTCTAGCTATCACAGCTCTTGGCATTGTTATTGGTGACGTTCAATACGGCGGCATCATGTCTACACCACCAAGCCTTGCTCCTACATTCATGCAGCTTGATTTCTCTGCTGTATTTGAAATCGGTATGATTTCAGTGGTATTCGCGTTCTTGTTCGTCGATTTGTTCGATACAGCGGGTACTCTGGTTGGTGTTGCAACGAAAGCAAACCTAATCAAAGAAGACGGCAAACTACCTCGCTTGAACAAAGCACTGCTTGCTGACTCTACAGCAACATCTATTGGTGCACTGCTAGGTACATCAAATACTACTTCTTATGTTGAGAGTGTTGCGGGTGTTGCTGAAGGCGGCCGTACCGGTCTAACGGCTGTTGTTGTTGGTATCTTATTCCTACTGGCTCTTTTCTTCTCGCCACTTGCAGGTATGATTCCGGCTTACGCAACATCAGGTGCACTTTTCTATGTAGCAATTCTGATGATGTCTGGCCTAGTTGGCATTGATTGGCGTGATCTTACGGAAGCAGCACCAGTCGTGGTAACATGTCTGCTTATGCCGCTGACGTACTCTATCGCTGAGGGTATCTCACTAGGTTTCATCGCTTACGCTGCAATTAAGCTGCTAAGTGGTAAAGGTCGCGACGTTTCACCTGCTGTGTGGGTAATGTCGGCTATCTTTATTCTTAAATACATTTTCGCTTAATCGTCTAGATTTCTGCTTAATCGCTGAAGAGGCTATGTTTGAAATAGCCTCTAATAACATGACAAAATTATTAGGTTTTATACTATGAGCAACAAATTCGTTATCACTTGGGACAACATGCAGACCTACTGCCGTCAACTTGCTGAAAAGCAAATGCCAGCAGAGCAGTGGAAAGGCATCTGGGCAGTAAGCCGTGGTGGTTTGGTTCCTGGTGCAATCTTGGCTCGTGAGCTAGGTATTCGTCACGTAGATACGATTTGTATTTCTAGCTACGACCACGATCACCAACGTGATATGACAGTAGTTAAAGCACCTGAAGGTGACGGCGAAGGCTTCCTAATCGTTGAAGACTTGGTTGATAGTGGTGACACTGCACGTAAGCTTCGCGAAATGTACCCTAAAGCGAAACTGATCGCTGTATGTGCAAAACCATCTGGCGCTGATTTGCTAGACGAGTACATTGTTGATATCGCTCAAGACACATGGATTGAGCAACCTTGGGATACTAGCCTAAGCTACGTAGAGCCAGTAAATCGCAAGTCAAAATAAGCGTAAACTTAGTTTTTTGAGAAATGACCCTTTATAGGGTCATTTTTTTTTATATTATTAGTGACAACCATTTCTTATTAAGTATCCCAATGTCTGAACCAGAAGAAACGAGCTCGAACCTTTCGGAAACTTTGTTTGTAAAGCACAAGCAAGCGAAAGAGACCTCAATGTTGACACAATACATGCCAAGCTCTGAAGCGCTATTGGATGAGAAACGTGAACAGCAAAACTCATCATGGTATCGAAACCTAAGACGTCTTCAGTGGGTATGGCAAGGCGTTAATCCAATAGAGCAGGAAGCGGTATTGGCTCGCATCGCGTCATCAGATAACTCTCGTACAACCGATGAGTGGCTTGATACGGTCATGGGTTACCGAAGTGGTAACTGGGCATACGAATGGACCAAGCTGGGTATGCAGCATCAAAATCGTTCTAATGAGAAGAATGGTGAAGAGATGGCTGAAGAGCTATTTTCCGCATCGTTGTGCTTCAGTATTGCGGGTTACCCACACCTCAAGAACGACAACTTGGCAGCTCAGGCTCAAGTGTTGGCCAACGCAGCGTATTCTGAAGCGATCAAGCACACTAAGTTGATCGTCAAGCAGATTGATATTCCATACCAAAACAAGAAGATCAAAGCGAACTTGCATCTAACCAAGACAGATAAACCACAACCGGTTGTGATTGTCAGCGCGGGTCTAGATAGCTTGCAAACCGATATGTGGCGCCTGTTTAGGGATTATTTAGCACCTAAGAACATTGCTATGTTAACGGTAGACATGCCATCAATAGGGCACAGTGCACATTGGCCGTTAACAGAAGACTCATCTTGTCTTCACCAAGCAGTGCTGAATGAATTGCCTAACATCCCATGGGTCGATCACCACAAAGTCGGCTTGTTTGGTTTCCGCTTCGGTGGCAATGCGATGGTGAGATTATCTTTCCTCGAGCAACATAAGATTAAAGCGTGTATTTCTTTAGGCGCGCCAATTCACGATATCTTTGTTCATGCAGACAAACTTAAGCAGATGCCTAAAATGCATCTAGATGTGTTGGCTTCGCGCCTTGGTAAAGGGGCGGTCGATATCAATAGCCTTTCTGGGCAGTTGATGGCGTGGTCACTCAAGGTACAAGGTTTGCTGTCAAACAGTAAAACCAGTGTTCCTATCTTGGCATTGGCTCTGGAAGGCGACCCGATTTCACCGCCAATGGATAATCAACTGGTTGCTATTTACAGTGATTACGGAAAAGCGAAGAAAATCAAAGCTAAGTCAATTACACAAGGTTATGAGCAATCCCTCGAATTGGCGATAAAGTGGCTTGAGGATGAATTATTTAGATGACATTTCTCCTAAATTAGTTAAGCATGAAAAATGTACAAACTAAGTACCTGATACTCAGAGGTCATTTATAAAATCCAAATGCGTAGTTTCTACGTATAACAGTCTGAGTAACGTCATTCTTAACATTGAAAATGGAGATTCAATATGTCAGAAGTGACACAACAACCTACGCATTACCGCTTGTTGAATGTTTTAAAGGCGATCGGGCCTTACTTAAGGGAACCGCAATCAGAAGAAGGCCACTATATCTTTGATTGCTTGTCTGTATGTGTGAACGATAAAAAATCACCAGAAGAACGCGAGTTCTGGGGCTGGTGGCTGGAATTGGATAAGTCGGAAGAGGGATATTCGGCGAAGTACAATATCGGCAAGTACAACATCGATGGTAACTGGGATTCTTTGCCGTTACCTAAAAAGGCGGTCGCTGAGGTCTCTCGAACTCAAGAAGCCTTCCACAAGAAACTGGTTGATGAACTTCAAAGTAAGTTTGAAATCAGTATCCAATTAGACGAAGAGTCTGTCGAATTCGTCTAATTTTAAAGGTTACTCTTCTATATAAAGCAAAAAGGTGCGATTTCGCACCTTTTCTGCTTGTGAATTCCCCTTTTGATTGCTAAAACATCACCTCTTATTTGTTTTATCCATAAAAGACTTCATGACAACAAATCATCAAAGCGGGACAACAACACAGCGTAAAACTGTCGTTGTTAAACTGGGTACCAGTGTCTTAACTGGTGGAACATTGGCATTAGACCGCGCTCATATGGTTGAGCTGGTTCGTCAATGTGCTGAATTAAAAAAACAAGGCCACTCTGTGGTTATGGTTTCGTCTGGTGCAATTGCAGCAGGACGTGAGCACCTTGGTTACCCCGCACTTCCCAACTCAATGGCGAGCAAACAGTTGCTTGCGGCAGTTGGGCAAAGTCAGTTGATTCAAGTTTGGGAGTCTTTGTTTGCTATCTATGGCCTTAAGATTGGCCAGATGCTACTGACTCGTGCTGATCTCGATGATCGCGAGCGTTTTCTTAATGCACGTGACACGATCAACGCACTGGTTGAGCACGATATTATTCCGGTAGTAAACGAAAACGACGCAGTAGCAACCAACGAAATTAAAGTGGGCGACAATGATAACTTGTCGGCCTTAGTGGGTATTTTGTGCGGTGCTGATAAGCTTTTGCTACTAACAGACCAAAAAGGCCTGTTTACGGCTGACCCTCGTAAAGATCCAAATGCTGAGCTCATCAAAGAAGTGAAAACCATTGATGACACGCTGCGTAAGATCGCAGGTGGCAGCGGTACTACGTTGGGTACTGGCGGCATGGCGACAAAACTGCAGGCGGCTGACATTGCTCGTCGCGCAGGCATCGAAGTGATTATTGCTGCGGGCAGTGCTGAAAATGTGGTGTTTGATTCACTGAGTGATAACCCACAAGGCACACGTTTCTTGCCTTTAGCGGAAGCGCTTGAAAACCGTAAACGCTGGATTTTAGCGGGCCCTGCTTCAGCAGGTGACATCGTGGTTGACGACGGCGCAGTAAACGCAGTCAACACCAAAGGCAGCAGCTTGTTGGCGAAAGGGGTTGTTCGAGTTAAAGGCGAATTCTCTCGTGGTGAAGTTACCCAAGTCACAGACAGCAAAGGCAAAGTAATTGCGCGTGGTATCGCCAGTTATTCAAGCCAAGACCTAGCAAAAATTGCAGGCAAGCACAGTAAAGATATTGGCGACATCCTTGGATACGATTATGGGTCAGAAGTCATTCACCGTGACGACCTAGTTGTAATCCAAGAGTAGCTCGTGATGATAAGGTGAATCACCTTTTTGCATCCAAAGACAGACAGAATTTAGGGAGAGTTAAACGTGGATTTAACTAACATGGGTATCGCAGCAAAAGACGCTGCTTTCCACCTAGCGACCGCATCTACGGCGCAAAAGAATAAAGCATTGGCGATTATCGCTGATGAGCTAGAAGCAAACGCAACAACGATTTTAGAAGCGAACGCGAAAGACATCGAACTGGGTCGTGAAGCGGGTTTAACTGACGCACTGCTCGATCGTCTACTTCTTAACGAAGAGCGCTTAACCGGTATCGCTAACGATGTTCGTAACGTGATTAGCCTGAATGACCCAGTTGGCAGCGAAATTGACAGCAAAGTACTAGAAAACGGTATGTCACTGTCTCGCCGCCGCGTGCCACTTGGTGTGGTGGGTGTTATCTATGAAGCGCGTCCGAACGTAACCATCGATATTGCAGCTCTGTGTCTGAAGACAGGTAACGCAAGCATTCTACGTGGTGGTAAAGAGACGTTTTTCTCGAACATGGAACTGGTTAAGGTTATCCAGTCTGCATTAGAGAAAGCGGAGCTACCAGCCGCTTCTGTTCAGTACATCGAGAAGCCTGATCGTGAACTCGTTTCTCAACTGCTTAAACTGGACGACTACGTGGATATGATCATTCCTCGTGGCGGCGCTGGTCTGCACAAGATGTGTAAAGAGAACAGCACCATCCCAGTAATCATCGGCGGCTTTGGTATCAGTCATATCTTCGTTGATGAAAGCGCTGATCTTGAGAAATCTGTCGATGTGGTCGAAAACTCAAAAGTTCAACGTCCATCGGCGTGTAACTCGTTAGATACACTGCTAGTGCATGAAGCGGTTGCTGAAGCTTTCCTAACTAAGCTGAAACAGCGTTTAGCCGGCAAGGTAACCTTAGTTGCTGATACCAGTGCAAAATCGCTGCTAGCGGGTTTTGAAGACCAACGTGATGCGGTTGAAGGCGACTTTGACACTGAATGGCTAAGCTACACGCTAGGCGTGAAAGTGGTAGCGGATGTGGCAGAAGCGATTGACCACATGCGTGTACACAACGCGAGTCATTCAGATGCGATCATGACCAATAGCTTAGAGAGCTCAGAGCGTTTCATTAACTCTGTTGGTTCTGCAGCGGTTTATGTGAATGCATCAACACGTTTCACTGATGGAGCACAGTTTGGTTTAGGTGCTGAAGTTGCCGTGTCTACTCAGAAATTGCATGCTCGCGGCCCAATGGGCTTAGAAGAGCTGACAAGCTACAAATGGGTAGGTAAAGCGAACTATTTAGTCCGCGGTTAACGCTGGTCGTTAATTTTACTCCTCAGCTCATTTTTGAAATGGCGGTCGAGTAGCAATAATCAATGAATCACCACACAAAAGGGCCTTAATTGGCCCTTTTTCTTTCCTAACGTTTGGCAATTCCGTTACACTGATATTCAATTATTTGGAGGTGATATGCATTGTCCTTTTTGTTCAGAGAACGACACTAAAGTAATCGATTCAAGACTGGTAGCCGATGGCCATCAGGTTCGTCGTCGCCGTCAATGCCTTGCATGTAGTGAACGTTTTACTACGTTCGAATCGGCAGAACTTGTGATGCCTAAAGTCATAAAGTCGAATGGAAACCGCGAACCATTTAATGAAGATAAAATGGTGGGTGGTGTACAGCGCGCCCTAGAAAAACGCCCAGTGAGTGCTGACGCGATTGAACTTGCGATCAGTACGATTAAGTCACAACTCCGTGCAACTGGTGAGCGTGAAGTACCAAGCGAGATGATTGGTAATCTTGTGATGGGCCAATTGAAAGAATTGGATAAAGTGGCGTACATTCGTTTTGCCTCTGTTTACCGCAGCTTTGAAGACATCCGAGAGTTTGGCGAAGAAATCGCTAAATTAGAGGATTAACTCCTCAATCATGTCAAACTTTACTCCCCTAGATTTTCAAATGATGTCGCGTGCTATTCAGTTAGCAAAACGCGGCATTTACACTACTGCGCCAAACCCTAATGTGGGTTGTGTCATTGTACAAACCGACGGTCAGATCGTTGGTGAAGGTTTTCATGCCAAAGCTGGCGAACCTCATGCTGAAGTACATGCCATGCGAATGGCAGGCGACAAAGCAAAAGGTGCGACGGCTTATGTCACGCTAGAGCCTTGTTCTCATTACGGTCGAACGCCGCCTTGTGCTGAAGGTTTGATTAAGGCTCAAGTAGCCAAAGTGATTTGTGCCATGCAGGACCCAAACCCAAAAGTCGCAGGTCGTGGTATCAAAATGCTACGCGATGCGGGTATTGAGGTTGAAATCGGTTTGCTAGAGCAAGACGCTCTCGACTTGAACCCTGCATTTATCAAGCGTATGCAAACTGGCATGCCATTCGTTCAGTTAAAGATGGCCGCTAGCCTTGATGGGCAAACGGCATTGGAAAATGGCCAAAGCCAGTGGATCACATCGCCAGAAGCACGTCGTGATGTTCAGAACTACCGAGCAAAATCAGGCGCTGTGTTGTCAACTAGCCAGACGGTGATTGAAGACAACGCGTCGTTGAATGTTCGTTGGGCAGAGTTGCCAAGCAGTATCAAAGGTCATTACGCTGAAGACGAGCTGCGTCAGCCGATTCGCGTGATTCTTGATCGTCAAAACCAACTGCGTCCTGAACTCAAGTTATTCCAGACTCCAACATCGGTGTTGAGAGTTGCCGAAGCATCTGCTGATATTGAAGTCGCAACCACAGATGCAGGTCAGCTCGATTTGCACGATCTGATGCGTCAATTACCTGCCAATCATATCGACCATATTTGGGTCGAAGCGGGCGCAACATTGGCAAAAAGCTTGATTGAAGAGCAGCTGGTGGATGAGCTAATCCTTTATTTAGCACCTAAACTTATGGGCAGTGACGGACGAGGTTTGATGGGTGCATTAGGGCTCACTTCAATGTCTGACGTTATTGACCTAGAAATTAAAGATGTTCGACAGGTTGGTGTGGATATTCGCATCGTTGCGAAACCCGTATTTCGAAACAGATAGTAACGAAACCACAGTGGAAATAGTTACTCCAACTACATACGTGTCGTTGACAACAAAAAGAGTTTTAAAATGTTTACAGGAATTGTAGAAGCCGTAGGTACATTGAGTGCAATCACTCCCCGCGGAGAAGACATCACCGTAACGGTTAATGTTGGTAAGCTTGATATGGCTGACGTTAAGTTAGGCGACAGTATCGCTACCAATGGTGTGTGTTTGACAGTTGTTGAATATAACGACCACAGCTACAGTGCAGATCTTTCGCTTGAGACCCTGAAAAAAACGGGTTTTGTCGATTACCAAGCGGGCGATAAAGTTAACCTTGAGAAAGCAATGTTACCAACCACGCGTTTCGGTGGACATATAGTGTCTGGTCACGTTGATGGCGTGGGTGAGATTGTTGAACGTAACCAAGTTGGCCGTGCGATTGAATTCTGGGTAGAAATGCCAGCAGAAATCTCAAAATACGTGGCTCAAAAAGGCTCAGTAACAGTTGATGGCATTAGCCTGACTGTGAACGATTTACGTAAGAACGCATTCAAGCTGACTATCGTTCCTCATACTTCTTCAGAAACCACCATCGACCAATTCAATGTCGGTCGTAAAGTGAATCTAGAAGTTGATGTATTAGCACGTTACATGGAGCGTTTACTGCAAGGTCAGCAACAAGAATCTGAGCCTGAATCTCGATTAACGATGGAATTCTTACAGCAGAATGGTTTTGCCTAACCGTTGATACAAAGTGCGTTAAGCGAGACTTTGTAAAGCGAAGCAATATCATCAGGTTTAAATAGTGTCGGTTCTAGGAAGCAGAACCATTTCAAAGGATATAGAACAATGCCAATTAGTACTCCTCAAGAAATTATTGAAGACATTCGCCTAGGAAAAATGGTTATCCTGATGGATGATGAAGATCGCGAAAATGAAGGCGATCTGATCATGGCAGCAGAACATGTGACGCCAGAAGCGATTAACTTCATGGCGATGTACGGCCGTGGTTTAATTTGTCTGACGCTAACCAAAGAGCGTTCAAACCGCATGGGTCTAGCGCCTATGGTTCAAGATAACAACGCACAGTACACCACTAACTTTACTGTTTCGATTGAAGCGGCAGAGGGCGTAACAACGGGTATCTCTGCATCAGACCGTGCAGTGACGGTTCAAGCGGCAGTGGCGAAAGATGCGAAAGCGGCTGATCTTGTTCAACCTGGTCATATTTTCCCACTGACAGCGCAAGATGGCGGTGTTCTGACTCGCGCAGGACACACAGAAGCAGGTTGTGATTTAGCACGTCTTGCAGGCTGCGAGCCAGCATCGGTTATCGTTGAGATCCTTAACGACGACGGTACTATGGCTCGTCGCCCTGACCTTGAAGTGTTTGCTGAAAAACACGACATCAAGCTAGGTACGATTGCTGACTTGATTGAATACCGCAACAACACAGAAACAACGATTGAGCGTGTAGCACAATGCCATTTACCAACAGAGTTTGGTGATTTCGAGCTGGTGACTTACCGCGATACAATTGATAACCAGATCCACTACGCGATGCAAAAAGGCGACCTATCTGAAGGTGCTCCTTTGGTACGTGTTCACCTGCATGACACGTTCACCGATCTGCTTCATTCAGACCGTGGTACTGAACGCAGCTGGTCGCTAGATAAAGCGATGAAGCGTATTGGCGACGAAGGCGGTGTGTTGGTTATTCTTGGCAACGAAGAGTCGTCTGATTCTTTGATTCACAAAGTGAAGACATTCGAAGCGCAAGACAAGAACGAGCAGCCAACTATGGCGAAGAAGCAGGGTACCTCGCGTCGTGTTGGTGTCGGTTCTCAGATTCTTCAAGACCTAGGCGTGCACGATATGCGTCTGCTTTCTTCAAGCACTAAGCGTTACCACGCATTGGGTGGTTTTGGCCTTAACGTTGTTGAGTACGTTTGCGAATAAACCATGCGTTAGCAAGCAGACGTTTCTCCGTTTGTAGCAACATAATTTACCGATGATTTCAGTGGCTCTTTTGGTGATAAATCTTGCCAAAAGAGCAAAGTAGCCAAGTCCGACTCAAAACGTGTTCAACACACAAACTTGGTTACTCGCTGTTCCTATATGCTTGGGATCAGCGCTGCATTATCATCTTTACATTGCCGGTGTCTGTTCTTCTAAATTACCATTAGATATTGCTCACAGTTTTGTGCTAGAATCCGGCGATTCTCACTTGATGAAAATAGTTAAAGGAAGGCTTATGAAAGTGATCGAGGGTGGCTTCCCAGCGCCAAATGCAAAAATTGCTATCGTTATTGCTCGTTTCAACAGTTTTATTAACGAAAGTTTACTTTCTGGTGCAATCGATACTTTAAAGCGTCATGGACAAGTAAGCGAAGACAACATCACTGTTGTTCGTTGCCCTGGTGCAGTAGAACTTCCACTTGTAGCGCAACGCGTTGCAAAAACAGGTAAGTTCGATGCGATTGTATCTCTTGGTACAGTAATCCGTGGCGGTACACCTCACTTTGACTATGTTTGTAGTGAATGTAATAAAGGTTTGGCACAAGTGTCTCTGGAATTTTCTCTTCCAGTAGCGTTTGGTGTTCTTACTGTTGATACGATCGATCAAGCTATTGAACGCGCAGGAACCAAGGCTGGTAATAAGGGTGCAGAAGCCGCACTTAGCGCACTTGAGATGATCAACGTTCTTTCTGAAATCGATTCCTAATGGGGGCCAGTGTGAAACCAGCCGCACGTCGTAACGCACGTCAATTTGCTCTACAAGCAATTTATTCTTGGCAAATTACTAAAGAAAATATTGCTACCGTTGAAGAACAGTTCTTATCTGGTGGTAAGTATGATGAAGAAGAGCATCATGCCGCAGAACCTGCTCTAGCTATGCCAGAAACAGACGTTGCATACTTCCGCGACTTACTAACTGGTGTTGCTCTTAGCCACATGGAACTTGATAGCAAGCTTCGTCCATTCGTATCTCGCCCTATGCAAGATCTGGATTTGATGGAACTAGCGCTTCTACGTTTAGCTATGTACGAGATGACTCGTCGCGAAGATGTACCATACAAAGTGGTTATCAACGAAGCTATCGAGCTTGCAAAAGTATTTGCAGCAGAAGACAGCCATAAGTTTGTTAACGGTGTGCTTGATAAAGCTGCACCACACGTTCGTAAGAAATAAGACGTTCGTATATTGAATCTAAAGGTCAGCTTTTATGCTGGCCTTTTTTGTAACTAAATTTCTGTAATATCATTAATTACGGTGATTTGTATGAAGACTAAAGATAGGGCATGTGATGTCTGGCGAATTTAACCTGATTGAAAAATATTTTGTAAATCGACAACCACAACGTAAAGACGTACATCTGGCTGCTGGCGATGACTGTGCTTTGGTCAAAGCGCCGGGCAATGTTGAGATAGCGATTAGTACGGACACCTTAGTGGCGGGCACTCACTTCCTAGCGGAAGCAAACCCAGCTTGGGTGGCACACAAAGCCTTGGCTTCGAACATCAGTGATCTTGCGGCTATGGGCGCGACACCTGCTTGGGTGTCTTTTGCTTTAACCATGCCTGAAATCGATGAAGAATGGCTTGCTCCCTTCTGTGACTCCTTTTTTAAACTCGCAGACTACTTTGGTATTCAGTTAATTGGTGGCGACACAACCAAAGGTCCACTAAGCCTGACACTGACGGTACAGGGCTTTGTTCCTGAAGGACGAGCGCTGCGCAGAGATGGCGCGAAAGTGGGCGACTGGATTTACGTAACAGGTAATCTAGGTGACAGCAAAGCTGGCTTAGAAGTGTTACTTAACCCTGAGCAGAACAGAGCGAAGCCCTATGCTGCTGAGCTTGAAGAGAGACATTATGTGAGCGCCCCACGAGTGTTAGCGGGTCAGGCTCTAGTGAACCTTGCTTCATCTGCGATTGATATCTCTGATGGCGTTATTGCTGATTTAAAACATATCCTTAAGCGTTCTCAAGTTGGCGCGAGTATTGATGTAAGCACGCTGCCTATCTCTCCAGAGTTACGTCAGTTCGCTCCTGATACCACTTCAGCTCAGCAGTATGCGCTAACGAGTGGTGAAGAGTACGAACTGTGCTTTACTGTACCAGAAGAGAATAAAGGGTCGCTGGAAAGTGCTTTGTCACACACTGGTACAAAAGTCACCTGCATTGGCCAGATAAGACCTGTAGAATATTTTGAATTACACAATAATGGTGAACCACTAAGCTGGAACTTAACTGGTTACGATCACTTTAAGGTTAATTGATGACAAACCCACTTTCTCTTATTTCTCTTAAAAATCCTTGGCATTTCTTAGCAACGGGTTTTGGCAGTGGCTTATCGCCTATTATTCCCGGCACAATGGGCACGCTTGCGTCAATTCCGTTATACCTATTGTTGGTTCAGCTACCGTTTCCTGCTTACGTTGCCGTGGTGGTGGTAAGCTGCATTATTGGTATTAAGATCTGCCAAGTAACGTCTGATGATATGGGCGTGCATGACCACGGTTCTATCGTTTGGGATGAGTTTGCGGGCTTTTGGATCACCATGAGCTTAGTGCCTATGCTGAATATCCCTGCCGATGACTGGAAATGGCTTCTGACTGGTTTTGTGCTTTTCCGCTTCTTTGACATGGTAAAACCTTGGCCGATTGGTTGGCTAGATGCGCGAATTCACGGCGGCTTGGGTATCATGATTGACGATATTGTAGCGGGTATTATGGCGGCTATTTCGTTGTATGCCGTGGCACATTTCGCAGGTTGGTTAGTGTGAGTTAACTGAAGGGCTAAGGTTTAGTTGGCGATACACCAAACTAATTAGCAGATACTAAAAAGGTTGACCCTAGGGCCAACCTTTTTTGTTTGCGGAGCTTACGAGCTTACGTATTAAGGCTACTTAGCAAGATAGTCAGAGATAGACTTCTCAATGCCTTGCGCGTCCAAACCAAGCTCTTCGTGCAGTTCACCTTGCGTACCTTGAGCAATGAACTTGTCTGGCAGGCCAAGGTTCAATACTGGCATCAGCAGTTTCTCTTGCATCAAGAATTCAATCACACCTGCGCCCGCACCACCTGCAATCGCATTCTCTTCGATAGTTACCAGTACATCGTGGTCAGCAGCAAGTTGTTTGATCAGAGCTTCATCGAGTGGTTTCACAAAGCGCATATCTGCAACTGTCGCATCGATGACGTCAGCGGCTTGAAGTGCACTCTCAAGGAAAGTACCAAAGCTCAGGATAGCGACTTTCGAGCCATCTTTTGTTTTTTCGCTTTCGCGAACGATACGACCTTTACCAATCTCAAGCGCGGTAAATTTATTTTGTATCTCAGTACCCATACCATTACCGCGAGGGTAACGAACGGCACTTGGACCTGTATGCTGGTGGCCAGTGTAAAGCATTTGGCGACATTCGTTTTCGTCGCTTGGCGCCATGATCACCATGTTTGGAATACAACGCATAAAGCTTAAGTCGAACGCACCTTGGTGTGTTTGACCATCAGCACCGACAAGACCTGCACGGTCAATAGCGAACATGACCGGTAAGTCCATGATAGCCACATCGTGGATCAGTTGATCGTAGCCACGTTGTAGGAACGTCGAGTAGATAGCGACAATCGGCTTATCACCCGCAATCGCCATACCGGTTGCTAGGGTCACAGCATGCTGCTCAGCAATTGCTACGTCGAAGTATTGTTCTGGGTACTCTTTCGAGAAACGCACCATGCCAGAACCTTCACGCATTGCAGGCGTGATCGCCATTAGCTTAGGATCTTGCGCCGCCATATCACACAGGAAGTCACCAAAAATCTTAGAGAAAGTTGGTTTAGAGCTGGTGCTCTTAGGCAGACTTGAGTGTGCTGGATCGAATTTCGGTACGCCGTGGTAACCGATTGGATCTTTCTCAGCTGGCTCGTAGCCTTTGCCTTTCTTAGTCATGATATGTAGGAACTGAGGGCCTTTAAGGTCTCTCATGTTCTTAAGCGTTTTAATCAGCTCATTGACATCGTGACCATCAATTGGGCCAATGTAGTTAAAGCCTAACTCTTCGAACATGGTGCCAGGGACAACCATGCCTTTTAGATGTTCTTCTGTACGACGAACCAGCTCTTTAATCGGCGGAACGCCTGATAGCACTTTCTTGCCGCCCTCACGAATTGACGTGTAAAGACTGCCAGAAAGAACTTGAGCTAGGTGGTTGTTTAGCGCACCTACGTTTTCAGAGATCGACATCTCGTTATCGTTCAGGATAACCAGCATGTCATTGTGAATATCGCCCGCGTGGTTCATGGCTTCAAATGCCATACCCGCAGTAATCGCGCCATCACCAATCACACTCACGACTTTACGGTTCTTGCCTTCTTTCTTCGAACTGATAGCCATACCAAGTGCAGCACTGATCGATGTTGAAGAGTGACCAACAGAAAGGGTGTCGTATTCGCTCTCTTGACGCCATGGGAATGGGTGCAGTCCATCTTTTTGACGGATAGTCGACAAGCGGTCGCGACGACCTGTAAGAATTTTGTGCGGGTATGCTTGGTGGCCAACATCCCAAACCAACTGGTCAAAAGGCGTGTTGTACACATAGTGCAGAGCAACGGTTAGCTCTACTGTACCTAAGCCTGACGCTAAGTGACCACTTGACTGGCTCACTGAGTTAAGAAGATAGGTACGTAATTCATCACAAAGCTGTGTCAGCGTCTCTTTTGGAAGTAGACGCAAATCCTCTGGCTTATCAGCCAAAGCAAGAGTTGGGTACTTTGATATATCAAGAGTCATAGGTAATGCGCGCTTATTGTCTTAGTTCTTGCGCTCGATGACGTATCGGGCGAACTCTTCGAGTAACTGGGTATTGTATGGGATTGCAGCTAAAGCTTGAAGTGCTTCCTGTAGCAGAGTCTGCGCTTTTTCTTGAGCGCCCTCTAAACCTAGCAAAGAAGGGTAGGTGCTTTTGTTCAATTCTTGGTCAGAACCCTGTGGCTTACCCAAAGTTTCAGTATCGCCAGTGATATCTAAAATATCATCTTGAACCTGGAATGCTAATCCAATGGCGTCGGCGTACTTGTCTAATTGAGGCATCACTTCAAACGCTTTTTCACCAGCAGCGAGAGCACCTAAACGAATCGCACATTTCATTAGCGCGCCCGTTTTATTGCGGTGAACTTCTTCTAACTCTTCTAGCGTGACAGAGCGGTTTTCAGCTTCAATATCAAGTGCTTGTCCAATGCACATACCTTGTGCACCAGAGGCTTCGGCTAGGCGTTGAATCATTCGAACGCGATTGCTTTCACCGTCAGCACTTAATGTACCTTCCGCAAGTATAGTAAACGCGAGAGTTTGTAGTGCATCGCCAGTTAAAATTGCCGTTGCTTCATCGTATTTGATGTGACAAGTCTGATGGCCACGACGCAGTTCATCGTCGTCCATTGCTGGAAGGTCGTCGTGAATCAGAGAATAGGCATGAATACATTCGATTGCAGATGCTGGAGTGTCGAGTTCTTCAGCGGTGCAGCCGAGCATTTCCCCTGTAATGTAGACAAGAAATGGACGTGCGCGTTTACCGCCTAAAAGTAACCCATAACGCATCGCGTTGATCAGGTTCTGATCTTGGTGTGGTAGGCGATCAAGCCAAAGGTTCAGTTGCTCGTTATTACGTGCTTGATAAGACAATAAAGTCTCAATCATAGGGGATCTCATACAATTCGTTATTCTGGTTGTGGGTTAAAGTCACTAAGTTCTGCGTTTTCATCATTTTGCAGTAGGATGCTAACACGCTGTTCAGCATCGTTTAGTTTGCTTTGACCGGCACGAGCGAGGGAGATGCCTCGTTCGAACTTTTTCAGCGCATCATCTAAAGCTAGATCACCATTTTCTAGTTGATCAACCAAGCCATCAAGCTCTTCGATTGCTGCTTCAAAGCTCATATTTTCAGGTTTCTTAGTAGCCATAATAAATCTGCGTTTGGAAAGATGAACGAACGTTACCCTAGGCCGCTGAG
Organism: Vibrio sp. 10N.239.311.G01; assembly: GCF_041465805.1. Lineage (NCBI taxonomy): Bacteria > Pseudomonadati > Pseudomonadota > Gammaproteobacteria > Vibrionales > Vibrionaceae > Vibrio > Vibrio sp. 10N.239.311.G01. Next base: position 164,759 of record NZ_JBFSRM010000003.1, on the reverse strand, counting down.
ATGGTCAAATGTAACCAAGAAATTTTGCTAGAAAGTTCGTTTTTAAGGGGCTTGAACGCACTTTGCTTGAATAACCTTAGCTTTATCGAGTTTATGCGCTACGTATAAGAGCAAAGTAAGCCAATAGTTGGGATTCAAAAACGAAAAGTGTGATACTTAGGCCAAGAATTTACTAAAAGATCTTATAGTCTTGCCGATACAAAGATTATCGTCGACATAGAGCTACAAAAAAGCATGAGGAGTGCTCAGTGGATTTAGCAACCCTAATAGGTTTGATTGGTGGATTTGCCTTTGTAATTATGGCAATGATCCTAGGTGGAAGCCTCGGGATGTTCTATGACACGACATCCATTTTGATCGTAGTTGGGGGCTCAACCTTTGTTGTTCTAATGAAGTTCACCATGGGACAGTTCTTTGGTGCGACTAAAATCGCAGGCAAAGCTTTTATGTTTAAAGCGGATGAGCCTGAAGATCTTATTGCGAAAGTTGTAGAGATGGCTGATGCGGCTCGTAAAGGTGGTTTTTTAGCACTGGAAGAGATGGAAATTAACAACAGTTTCATGCAAAAGGGCATCGATCTTTTGGTGGATGGCCATGATGGAGATGTAGTTCGTGCTGCACTGCAAAAAGACATCGCATTAACCACAGAGCGTCATGAGCAGGGCGCGAAGGTGTTCTCTGCATTTGGTGATGTAGCACCCGCGATGGGTATGATTGGTACCTTGGTTGGCTTGGTTGCCATGCTTTCTAACATGGATGATCCAAAAGCGATCGGCCCTGCGATGGCGGTGGCACTTTTAACCACCCTATATGGTGCGATTCTTTCGAACATGGTGTTCTTCCCAATTGCCGACAAGCTTGCGCTGCGTCGTGACCAAGAGACACTCAACCGTCGTTTGGTTATGGATGGCGTACTCGCGATTCAAGATGGTCAGAACCCACGAGTAATCGATGGTTACCTGAAGAGCTACCTAAACGAAGGTAAGCGTACGATTGATGGTGAACCTGCGTAAGAGGAGTTGAAGATGGATGAAGAAAATCCATGTAAATGTCCTCCTCCGGGATTGCCTCAATGGATGGGGACATTTGCTGACTTGATGTCACTGCTGATGTGTTTCTTCGTACTGCTGCTCTCATTCTCTGAGATGGACGTACTGAAGTTCAAACAGATCGCTGGCTCGATGAAATTTGCGTTTGGTGTACAAAACCGCTTGGAAGTGAAAGACATTCCTAAAGGCACCAGCATCATTGCACAAGAGTTTCGACCTGGTCGTCCAGAGCCGACACCGATTGATGTGATCATGCAGCAGACGATTGATATTACGCAGCAAACGCTTGAGTTTCATGAAGGTGAATCTGAGCGTGCTGGCGGTACCATGCGTGATCAAGGCAAGATGACCGGAGGCAAGTCGCCAGAGGTTTCGACTCACGACAATCAAAACTCTGAGTCAGACCAACAGCAACAACAAGCTGAAGCTCAATCGCAAGAGATGGAAACCTTGATGGAAAGCATCAAGAAGGCGTTGGAGCGAGAGATAGACCAAGGCGCGATTGAAGTTGAAAACCTTGGCCAGCAGATTGTGATTCGAATTCGTGAGAAGGGTGCATTCCCATCGGGTTCTGCTTTCCTACAGCCTAAGTTCCGACCTTTGGTGAGACAGGTTGCTGAGTTGGTGAAAGATGTTCCGGGTATCGTTCGAATCTCAGGGCACACCGATAATCAACGTCTTGATTCCGAGCTTTATCGCTCTAATTGGGACTTGTCATCACAGCGAGCAGTGTCTGTTGCTCAAGAGATGGAAAAGGTGCGTGGTTTCTCTCATCAACGCTTGAGAGTACGCGGCATGGCGGATACCGAGCCAGTCGAGCCGAACGATACTGAATGGCAACGTAGCCTCAACCGCCGCGTTGAAATCAGCATCATGCAGGGCGAGCCGCTTTACAGTGACGAAGTGCCTGTTATTAATGAATAGCCGATACGTGTACACACGGTAGCATGCAGATAGCATCGAAAGCCCAACCGTATAATGAGGTTGGGCTTTTTGTTTGCTGGTCTTCAATGGTTCTCTCTGCGGCATTTATGTCGTTTCGAAACCTGCTACTGTTAATAACAAGCGGTTTAATGATGGTGTTACAGCAAGCACTCTTTTCCTTGCTTCACTTTCTCATGTATAATTCGCGCCCTTAGATTTAGATATGATCTATTCTTGCTTCAAGTGCTGTGTAAATTCTCTAATTTACTTGGCGATGAGCGTTTTCAAAATTTTGAACATTAATGTTGTGAAAGTACTATGAAATTTATTGTTAAGCCCCATCCGGAAATTTTTGTAAAAAGTGAATCGGTGCGTAAGCGCTTCACAAGGATTCTAGAGTGCAACATTCGTAACGTTATTCAACGTCGCTGTGAAAGTGTTGCGGTATTCAACCGTCGCGATCATATCGAAGTGACGTCTGAGAGTGACCAGTACTACGCAGAAGTGTTAGAGGCTCTGACTCACACTCCAGGTATTCACCACTCTCTTGAAGTTCAACAGTCTGAGTTTAAAGACTTGCACGATATTTACGAGCAAGTACTAGAACGCAGCCGTGCTGACATTGAAGGCAAGACTTTCTCTGTTCGAGCTAAGCGTCGTGGTAAGCATGACTTTACCTCTATTGAACTTGAACGCTACGTAGGCGGCGGCCTAAACCAAGCAGTTGAGTCAGCTAAAGTTCGACTTAAGAACCCTGAGGTAACCGTTAAAGTTGAAGTGGCTAACGATAAGTTAAACCAAGTTCTAGCTCGTCACAAAGGCCTAGGTGGTTTCCCTCTTGGTACCCAAGAAGATCTACTAAGCTTGATCTCTGGCGGCTTTGATTCTGGTGTTTCAAGCTACCTGCACATCAAACGTGGCTCTAAGGTTCACTACTGTTTCTTTAACCTTGGTGGCCCAGCGCACGAGATTGGCGTTAAGCAAGTGGCTCACTACCTATGGAATAAATACGGCTCATCTGCAAAGGTGAAGTTCATTTCTGTAGACTTTGAACCAGTGGTTGCTGAAATTCTTGAGAACGTAGAAGATGGCCAAATGGGCGTTGTTCTTAAGCGTATGTTCATGCGTGCTGGTGGTATGGTTGCAGAGCGCTTCGGTATTGAAGCTCTAGTAACGGGTGAAGCACTTGGTCAGGTTTCTAGCCAAACGCTAACTAACCTTCGCCACATCGACAACGTGACAGATACTTTGATTCTTCGTCCGCTTATCAACTGGGATAAAGAAGACATCATTGACCTTTCTCGTATCATCGGTACTGAAGACTTCGCTAAAGTAATGCCTGAGTACTGTGGTGTTATCTCTAAGAAGCCAACAGTGAAAGCGAAGAAAGGCAAACTGGAAGCAGAAGAAGCTAAGTTTAACTTTGAAGTGCTGGATCAAGTGATCGAGAACGCTCGTGTTATGGATATCCGTGACATCGAGAAAGAGAGCCAAGAGCAAGCGCCTGAAGTTGAACAAGTTCAAGCTGTTGCTGAGCACGCTATCGTTCTTGATATCCGTAGCCCAGAAGAAGAAGACGAAAGCCCATTAGAGATCGAGGGTGTTGAAATTAAACACATCCCATTCTTCAAGCTTTCGACTCAGTTTGGCGACCTAGACCAAGCGAAAGAGTACTTGCTGTACTGTGACCGTGGTGTAATGAGCCGTCTACAGGCACTTTACCTACAAGAGCAGGGCTTCCATAACGTTAAGGTTTACCGCCCATAGTGGTGTGTTGACCAAGCGTTAATCATTTTGCAAAGCCGTTTACTGAAAAGTAAGCGGCTTTTTTATTTTCTATTGTGAATGATTTACAGTAGTCAGACAGAGGCGTGAGTTTGGGCGTGCTATCGTCATGCTCAGCTTTGAAATTTTTGATTGATAGAAAGAGTGTGTTCTAAACGGGTTTATAAGTACCGAAGAAGTGTGAGTATCTTGAAGTATTCTGTTACTTTTTAGTGCAACTCAATGATGCTATTTGTATGTGTTCAGTTGATTATTTGAGTGGGTGTCTGATTCTGTGATTGGCGATGAAAAATAATAAAGATTAATTAGCACAGCTATTGATAAACTTGTTGTTACATTTCTTTGCACATAAAAAAACACCGCCCATAAGGCGGTGTAAACAAATTTGACAGACAGGTCAAAATAAATACAGGAAGTACATGCCTCGTTTCAGTATAAACTGCAACAAAACATTTGGTAGAACTCTACCCAACTCGAAAAGAACGAGTTTGCAAACACAACATCGCAGGAGCTAAGCCAATTGATTCTAGAGAGAATCAAGCCGTTCAGGCTAGCTGCTGCGGGATGAAATATAGAATTTCTCTGGCTGCTAGGCAATGGACAAATTATAATGTTTCAGATAAAAAAAACTAATGCTTATTTAGAGAGTAACTATGTCTCGTCGATTACCCCCATTAAACTCGCTAAGAGTGTTTGAAGCTGCAGCTCGACACTTGAGTTTTACGCGTGCTGCAGAAGAGTTGTTTGTTACTCAAGCGGCAGTCAGTCATCAGATCAAAGCGCTTGAAGAATTCTTATCTTTGAAGCTGTTTCGCCGAAGAAACCGCTCTTTGCTGCTAACTGAAGAAGGTCAAAGCTACTTCTTAGATATCAAAGATATTTTCACATCACTAGCAGAAGCGACAGACAAAGTGCTGGAGCGAAGTGAGAAGGGCGCATTGACCATCAGTTTACCGCCGAGTTTTGCTATTCAATGGTTGGTACCAAGGCTCGCTGACTTTAATCAGCAAGAGCCTGATATTGATGTAAGAATCAAAGCCGTTGATATGGATGAAGGCTCGCTAACCGATGATGTAGACGTCGCTATCTATTATGGCCGAGGTAATTGGTCGGGGCTTAGAGCCGATAAGCTTTACCAAGAATACTTGATCCCTCTTTGCTCACCTTCCGTGCTGCTAGGAGTAAAACCATTAGAATCTCTCAGTGATTTAGCATGTCATACGCTATTGCATGATACTTCTCGAAAGGATTGGAAACAGTTCGCTAAGCAAAATGGCATCGATGGGGTAAACGTTAATCACGGCCCTATCTTCAGTCACTCAACCATGGTGCTGCAGGCAGCGGCTCACGGCCAGGGCATTGCTCTGGGTAACAACGTGTTGGCGCAGCCTGAAATCGAAGCGGGTCGTTTGATTGCGCCTTTTGATGAAGTGTTGGTGAGTAAGAACGCCTTCTATGTGGTTTGTCATGAGAAACAAGCCGACATGGGTCGTATTGCTACCTTCCGCGACTGGATGCTAGCGAAAGCGCAAAGTGAACAAGAGGACTTACTCGATGAATAACGTCATCATTGATGGTGAAGACAATCCCATCACCTTTATCTTTGCCCATGGTGCTGGCGCAGGCATGGAGCATGAGTTCATGCAGTCGGTAGCCAAAGGGTTAGCCTTTAAAGGGATACGAGTGATTCGTTTCAACTTCCCTTACATGATTAAACGTGCTGAAGATGGTAAGCGTCGTCCACCTGACAGAGCGCCTAAGCTACTTGAAGCCTATCAAGAGATTATTGAGCAGGTTGATGCCGATAAGCTTGTGATTGGTGGTAAGTCGATGGGAGGGCGTATGGCGAGCCATTTGTCTGAACTTGATAAGGTGGCCGCAATGGCGTGTTTAGGCTTTCCTTTCCACCCACCAGGTAAACCCGAGAAATACAAAGGTGAGCATCTGGCTGAGTTAGCAAAGCCATGCCTCATTTTACAAGGTGAGCGCGATACCTTTGGTAAGCGTGAAGAGTTTGCTGATTTTGATCTGTCTGATTCTATTCGTGTTGAATTTATTCCCGATGGCGACCACAGCTTTAAACCTCGTAAGAGTTCTGGTTACACCGAGCAGCAGAATATTGCGTTAACCGTTGAGAAGTTATCAGCGTTTATCAAAGAGGTACTCAATGAGAAGTAAGTATTTACTCACGTTTGCTGGCATCTCTGGTGCGGTTGCTGTGATACTTGGCGCCTTTGCAGCTCACGGTTTGAAAGCTATCTTGTCTGAATATCTGCTAGGCGTGTTTGAGACGGGTGTTCAGTACCAATTTATCCATACTCTAGCGATATTGGCGTGTGGCGCTCTGCTGCAGATGAAACTTGGCGCTAAATCACAAAAATATTTTTTCATTGCGGCAATTTGCTTTATCATCGGCATCCTTTGTTTTAGTGGCAGCCTTTATGGCTTGGCACTGACAGGAATAAAATGGTTTGGCCCTATCACTCCGTTTGGTGGTCTACTATTTATCATTGGTTGGGGAGTCTTCTCCTTCGCTGCTTTGAATATAAAAGAGGTAACTCAGTGAAACACGTACTACTTTATTGTCGCTCTGGTTTTGAAAAAGAATGTGCTGGCGAAATTCAAGACAAGGCAACACAACTGGAAGTGTTTGGTTTTCCTCGCCTAAAGAACAATACAGGTTTTGTATTGTTTGAATGTTACCAAGCAGGTGAAGCGGACAAGTTGATCAAAGAGATCGATTTCCAATCACTGATCTTTGCTCGTCAAATGTTGGCAGTGGCTGTTGAAATTAAAGACCTGCCAACCGATGACCGTATTTCTCCAATTCTTGAGGCGCTTTCTGAGAAAGAAGGTTTCCCTCGTTGTGGTGATATCCGTATTGAAACGCCAGATACTAACGAAGCAAAAGAGCTTTTGAAGTTCTGCCGTAAATTTACCGTGCCGATGCGTCAAGCGATGCGTGGTAAAGGCCTGATGACAGCGAAAGATAACGCTAAGAAGCCTGTGCTTCATTTATGCTTCATCGCTCCGGGCCACTGTTTTGTTGGTTACTCTTACCCAACGAACAACTCCCAGTTCTTTATGGGTATCCCTCGTCTGAAGTTCCCATCAGATGCGCCAAGCCGTTCTACATTGAAGCTAGAAGAAGCATTCCACGTATTCATCCCTCGTGATGAGTGGGACGAGCGTTTGGCTCCAGGTATGTGGGGTGTTGATTTAGGTGCATGTCCAGGTGGTTGGACTTACCAATTGGTTAAGCGCTCGATGTTCGTTCACTGTGTTGATAACGGCATGATGGCAGACAGCCTAATGGAAACAGGTCAAATTAAGCACCACATGGTGGATGGCTTTAAGTTTGAACCAGACCGTAAGAACGTAACTTGGATTATCTGTGACATGGTTGAGAAGCCAGCTCGTGTTGCTCACCTTATGGGTGAGTGGATCATCAAAGGCTGGGCGAAAGAAGCACTGTTCAACCTTAAACTGCCTATGAAAGGCCGTTACGATGAAGTACTGCAAGATATCGAGAACCTAAAAGTGTTCCTGATTGAGAACAAAGTGAAGTTCAAGATGCAGGCTAAGCACCTTTATCATGATCGCGAAGAGATCACGGTTCACATTCAGGCGCTTTCAAACATCTCACCGCACTAATACGCGGTTAATGAACATAAAAAAACGCTCCTTGTTAGGAGCGTTTTTTTATATCAATATTATCGAGTCACAGCGACTTAAGAGCTTGCTTCGTAACGAATATCTTGCAGGTTGAACCCTAAATCAATATCGGTTTTGAGTGCCGATACTTGCTTACATACACGAGCGGATTCGATGTGTTCGTCGAACTTCTTACGATATTTTTTCGGCAGATCTTCTGCTTGATAGGCCGCTTCGATATCTGGGTAAGTGGTCAATATCTCTTTGGCTGCTTTTGGCCCGATACCTGGGATGCCCGGTACTTGGCTTGAGCTTACGCCCGTTAATCCCCAGTAATCCGCCAGTTGTTCAGGTTTAACGCCAAACTCAGCTTCGATAAAGGGTTTATCTAACCAGCGGTGCTGGAAGTAATCTCGGATCTGAAGCGTTGGTGACAACAGTTGGCAGTAGCCCTTATCCGTCGAGACGATGGTGACGGTTTCTCCGTGGTCAGCCACTTTCTTTGCCAGTGTTGCGACGAGATCATCCGCTTCATCGCCATCAGACAGCAGTGAATCAATGCCTAACTCCCACCAAGCTTGTTGAATAGCATCAAGGCCTTTCATCAATGGTTCTGGCATGGGTTTACGATTCTGCTTATAAGCAGGAAGCACATCTGCGCGCCAGCCACGGTCTTGTAAATGGTGATCAAATACCGCGATGATGTGGGTGGGCTTTGATTCATTCAGAATCTTATTGAGAGTGCGAATTGTGGTGGTAATGGTTCTTGCTATATCGGTTGGATCCGGCTGAACAGAGTGCACGCGTCGGATGAGGTTTAAGGCATCGATAATAACAAGATGGATAGACATAAGTTTCCACTAAATAGGCAATAAAAAAGGGGCTGCTAGCCCCTTATAGTAACGTATCACTTGGTGAGTTGAAACGTTGGTAACGTAAACGCCTTAATCACGTGAGGCGATTTTATAGCAAGGCACGTAGTCGGTCCCTCCCGGTAACTTCATTCGATGTTGCTCAACAAAGTCATTCAGCAGTTGGTCCATCTTGGTCATTAGCTCTTTGTCGCCATCAATTAGGAATGGGCCGTGTTTCTCTATCTCTAGAATACCTTCGGCTTTGACGTTACCGGCCACAATGCCAGAAAACGCTTTGCGTAAATTAGCCGCAAGGCTTTCTGTTTTCTGGTCCATATGAAGATCAAGTGCCGCCATAGACTCATGTGTCGGATCGAAGGGCAGTTGGAACTCAGGCTCAATATGCAGTGACCAGTTATAGCTATAAGCATCGCCGGTCTCTTTACGGTGAGAGCGTACATCTGGCATCGCTTGTTTCATGATTTTCGCTGCGCGTGCTGGATCATCAATCACGATTTCGTAGTGTTTCTGAGCCTCTTCCCCGAGGGTTTCCCCGATGAACTTATCGATAGAGCGGAAGTAAGCTTCACTCTCTTTTGAACCCGTTAATACAATCGGCATGGGTTGGTCGACGTTATTTGGGTGCATCATGATCCCTAAGATATACAGCAACTCTTCAGCCGTACCGGGGCCACCAGGGAAAATAATGATGCCATGCGCCATACGAACGAATGCCTCAAGACGCTTCTCGATATCTGGCATGATCACCAATTCGTTCACTATCGGATTTGGCGGCTCAGCCGCAATGATTGATGGTTCAGTTAACCCTAAGTAACGGTGGTCTGTATAGCGCTGCTTAGCGTGACCAATCGCAGCGCCTTTCATTGGCCCTTCCATTGCACCTGGTCCACAACCCGTACAGATGTTGAGTTCACGTAGGCCAAGTTCATTACCTACTTCACGAGTATATTGGTATTCAGTGGCGTTAATTGAGTGGCCACCCCAACACACGATCAGGTTAGGTTCGATGCCCGGCGTAAGTGCGCCTGCATTTCTCAAAATACCAAATACGAGGTTGGTAATATGAGTGGCATTAGTCAGGTTGAGTCTTTGGTTGTCTGCAAGATGCATGTTGACGTAGACAATGTCACGCAGCACTGAGAATAGGTGCTCTTGGATACCCTTGATGATTTCACCATCGACAAAGGCATGCTCTGGTGGGTTGCTCAGTTCGAGCTTGATACCACGCTCACGTCGCACGACTTCAACATCAAACGATTGATACTTGTCGAGCAACTCTTTGGAGTTGTCGGTGTGGCTTCCCGAGTTAAGTACCGCTAACGTACAGTTACGATACAGTTGGTACAGATCACTAGATGCGGTTTTCTTAAGACGCTCAACTTCAAGTTGAGAGAGTAAATCCATGCTACCGGCAGGGCTGATATGAGTGATCATAGTGCCTCCTTGTTGAAAAGAGCAGGGGGACGTTGAAGTGACCCTCTGGCTCGAGAGTGAGAAGCAAACGTTGAAAGTGTTTGGTTAAAGGTGAGAGAGTTAACCAGACGAAACGGTTACGACAGCGTTGCTTAATGGATTATATAATCTTGCTTAACAGTCTATATGCAGGTGCTTAACGGTATATACATGGGTGCTTAATAGCAGATGTATAGATGATTAAGAGCTAATATAAAATAAATTAAGAGCGTATATACAGCATTGCTTGCCAAGAATGCTTGTTAAGCGAATGTTAATCATTAGCTTAGCAAACATTGAGGGAAATGGTATGTGATAAGTATTTGAAAAAATGAAATAAATTAAATCTAAGGCTGGCTTAGTTCCAAACAAGTTGGTTGGTACCGCGTTGCTTTGCTTTGTTTAGCGTCTTATTGAGTCTCTCTAATACTTCTTCAGGCGTATCAGACTCTTTAAACTGAGTACTTGCCGCACACAAGGTAATCGTGATTTGTTGGTCACGGAACTTAAAGGGTAGGCGGCTTACTTGAGCTTGGATGTTTTGAATCACCTGGTGGCAATATTCATCGGTTTGTTCTGGCAACAGCAAAACAAACTCTTCTCCAGAAAAGCGAGCCACGGTATCGGTTGTGCCTGCTTCTTTAGTAATAGTTCTCGCGATGATTTTAAGTGCCTTATCACCAGCGGTATAACCAAAGCTGTCGTTGATGGCTTTGAAGTTGTCTATGTCGAGCAGCACTACGCGCAGTGAGTGTTGTGCACGAATCCAACGGCGATACTCAAGCTCTAAGCGATCAGTAAAGGCGGTGCGATTGTAAACCTTAGTGAGCGGATCAAGCAGCATACGCTGAGCCTGATCTTCTAAGCGCTTGCGGTAATCTTGGGTGACTTCATAGAGTGAATCTAACTGAGTCTTTCCATAACTCATTCTCTCTATCAGAGCTTGTTCTTTCTGTTCTGCGTGATTCAGTCTTTCTGAAAGAGAGGCGATTTCAGTGAGTAGTGGATTAATCGTTCGCTTTAAACTATCAATTTCCTTCGCTTTCTCTACAGAGTTCTGGCTCTTAATGACAAGTTCACTTAACTCAGAGTTAAGGCCTTGGCGGTGCTCAAAGTAACTTTGGCTCTGATCGGCATTTTGGTCTGCCGTTTTGATACTGGAGGCCAGCGAAGAGTTTAGCTGATCGATAAATTGTTCAGACTTTTTACGCTCTAGATTGGTGCCCTCTATGACTAGTTTGAGAATTTGAAGCGTCAGCTCAAGGAGGTTTTGTGTAGAAACACCAAGCAGCAGTTTGGCTCGAATATCGGTAAGTAGCTCACCCGATTCACCCTCAAAATCGAGTTCGGTGATCAGATGTTGTAATTCGTTTGATAAGTCGGCAAGGAGTTCTTGTTCAGGCGATTGCGCAGCGTCGGCAAAATGAGTACGAGAGTTGTTCGCCATGATCTTTATGGCACGCTCGTAAATACCGAGGAGTTTCATGGCGTGGTCGACTTTCTGACTGCCATTGCATTCGGAGAAGCTAAGTAAGTTTCGTAGGTCGCGTTTGAGCTGTGCTGGAAGGCCAGTTATGCGCTGCAGCGTTTCCCCACTGTGCTTAATGCTATCGTCCAGATACCCGTTCTGTTTATCCATAGCCAACGTTTTCTGCTTAAGCATCCTTTCTAATACTGCCAGTTTTGGGATCATTGAGCTAATGTCTTTTTGCTTTTCTAGCTCTTCCCTAAGGGCAATGAGGTTTTCATCTAAATGGCTGTTACTGCCAACACATGCGTCACTTAAAGATGTGACGATACGCTTTAGAACTTTTTGTTCTCTAATAAATTTGAACGAGGTGTCTCTTTGCGTCAAACGGACCTGCTCCAACTGAAGTTTCAGCTGGTGGAGTTGCGCCTGAATGTCTTTTTCAAGAATGCCCATAGATGTATTAATTAGCGCCGCGTAGACCGAGCTCGATCATTTTGATGAAATTCCGTTGCATCGATAATAACAAAACTAAAAATAAGGTCACGGCTTGCCGCTCTTAACCGCTCGCAAATCAGTCATCTTTTAGCATTTTTTTGATGTTGTCCTCATTCTGGTATGACGATTGTATCTTTATTAACCCTTGATTAATCGCATGTTTACACGCTTCTCGTATGTTACCAGTTGCAAGGCTTGCCGCTGGTGCGTTATCGATAGCTTTGAGGTATACCCATTGGCTAGTGCGTTCTTTCAAGCTGATTTCACGCGCTAGGTTGGTCGACATCAACAATACATCTAATAGCTCTTGGTCATTAATAGCGGTGTAAGCTCGTGGTAAAAACGGGTAGTCAGCGATGCCCATTCGAATCGTTCGGTTGATATTACGTTCTGGCTCGAAGTCATTTACCCACGATTGAATCTTTAGGAACATCGCTTCTGGTGATGAATCACGATCTGAATTTGGCTCTATATAAAGCAAGTTCGCATCTGAGAAATGATAGACGCGAGCTGGGCCTTCCAGTTTTGATTTTAAGAAATCACCGAAAGCATCTTCGAGCTCTAAGCCCGCTTTATAACCATTTTGCGTATACATGTTGCGCAGGAAAGGTAAGTCAATCATAACGAAGCGTAAGCGGTCGTTTAATGGTTCATAAATCAACTCCCCAAGCTGCCATTGCTCGAAGGTTTGGCTGGTTTGCTCTAACGAATTTGAGAGCTTAGCATTGAGCATTCTTAGGTTCGGAAGCTTTGAACGTGAGTGCGTAAAAAGATCAGTACGCAGCGAATCCACTTCTTTAGCTAAGGTTTGGATGAGGTAGCCTCTGCGTAGTACAAAGAAGAATAGGACGATGCTGAACAGAAATAGGGCGAAGGATATCTTTTGGAATTTACGATGCTCTAACTTATACCTTTCTAATTCTTGCGCTTGACCAGCGTAGTGCAAAGTTTGTTCAGCAAACTCTTTCTGCTGACGGAATGCATCCTCACCTACACGATTTAGTTTTTGCTGCTCTAAAGAAACTAAACTATTGTACTGCTTGAGATTCGCTAATGCTTGTTGAGGACGACCTGCTTGTTCATAGCCTAAGGACAGTAAGTAATACGAACGCTGTGACAGGTGCATATTTTCTATCTGACGTGAAATTTCAAGTGCACGTGTCGCATGCTTGATTACGTCATCGCTCTCTTGTAGATGATAAGCTAACCCTGCCGACAGCAGCGCAGCGCGGCCTTCCAGTTTTGGAATATCTGTGTACTCCAACAGCTCAAGAGCGCGTGTTAGGTATTGTTCTGCAAGAGGGTAGTTATAAAGGCGTAAGTAGGTAGCTGATAAACTCAGACGAATATCAATGACTTGTTGGATATCTCGGTCGGTGCTTTCATGGTCCAAAACGTTGAAGAAATGCACTAACGCAAGGTTATATTTTCCTTGAAAGAAGTATACATCACCCATTTTTTTAAGCACTTGTGCCAAAACAGGTGAGTTTTCAAAGCTATCATAGAAATCAGCAGCTTGAGATAAGTGCTCGAGAGCTTTATCTAACACTTGGCGTTCAAAGAAAAGCTGAGCAAGCAGGCGGTTTACTTTTGCTAAGCGTGAGCTCAGATTACCTTCTACGGATTTCCAGTAGCCATACAACAACTCAGATAGTGCGTGGTTGTACTCTTTATGGGTTAGATAAAATTCACCGACCGCGATGTGGTAGTCGATAGTCACTTTTTCTGAGTAACGCTGATCGAGGTAGGTTTTCGCTTCTTGGTAGAACTTCTCGGCTTCATCGACCTTATTGTCATAAGAGGCAATATCAGCTTTCAGCATGATCAAACGATAGGTAATACCTTCTGTTAAACGCAAGGTTTTATTCACCGATTCTAGGTTTGCTTCGATACTCGCCAGCTCTGTTTTTGCTTTGGCTGATTTCCTGTCACTCAGCCAAAGTAAGCGTACTTTTAGGATCTCAAGATCCAGTTTTAGGTACTCAAGCTTATAGGTTTTCGCAAGCTCAAATGCTTTGTCGATATGTTGAATCGCAATATGAATATTACCAAGGTTGTATTCTGCTTTCGCTAATATCTTGTAGGCATCAATACTGCTGTTTGGGGTTCTGATCGAAGAGTCTGTCTCTTCGCGAGAAATAGCCGATGGGCTTTTCTCGCTTTGGTCTGAAAGGATACGTAGCGTTAGGTAGCTGTTGGCCATTTGTTTTGCTTGGCTCGGCTCGATCTCAACCAAATTATTGGCTTCATTGAGTAGCGCCGACGAATAAACCGACGCATTGACCGATGTGCTTAAGCTTAAAATAAATAGACTAACAACGTATAACCAACGCATTTCAATGTCCCTTTAAAGATTTGGTAGGTTCAAATAAGTGTGGGTGGTTCTCGCCTGATTATTGGCGAGCCATACGCTTATTGTGGCTTGGTCTATCTTGCTCTGTTGAACGGTATGGGTTGATATCCAGACCACCACGACGTGTGTAACGTGCGAACACAGTTAGCTTCGAAGGTGCACAGTATTTCATGATGTCAGTGAAGATACGCTCAACACATTGTTCGTGGAATTCATTGTGCTCACGGAAAGAAACTAAATAGCGTAGCAGAGCTTCACGGTCAATTTGCTTACCAGAATATGCGATCTCAACGCTGCCCCAATCCGGTTGATTGGTGATCAAACAGTTCGACTTCAATAGGTGGCTGTGCAGTGTTTCTTCAACGTCTTGTTCGCCAGCAGCGCCTTCAAGCAGCGACGCTTCAAAGTCGTAGCTAGTGATTTGGATGTCTTGGTTGTCGATACAGTCACCTTCCATCGTCACGATAGGTTGGTTAGTGTAGTCGGTTACTGAGTTTACATTCACAATCACCGTTTCGCCTGCACATGCCGACAAATCTTGGGTCAGGCGCTCGGTTACTTGATCCCAGTTTTCAAATTGAGTCTGGTTGTAGCTGTTCAGGTACAGCTTGAAAGATTTTGATTCAATTAAATTTGGGCTGGTTGCTGGGATGAAAACTTCACCGACAGCCACTTGTGGTAGACCATTGGTGTTTAGCCACGAAAGCTCGTACATCGTCCAAATATCATGACCAACAAAAGGCAGCTCGCCGTTTAGCGCAAGATCATCGCGATTAAGGCTACGAGGCACTGGTTGCAATAAACTTGCATCGTATTGGTTAGAGTACTCAGTTTTTTGGCCAAGGGTTAAACCCGCTAGCTCTTTTGCGTCAGAATATTTGCTCATACTTTCGTTTCAAATTCGATTAGAATGGGGTCGATTTTACTGAATCCCCCTTACCCTGTCATTAAGTCATCGCTTAATCGGCGCGGAAAGGGCTCGGATTCTATTTATTATTTTGTGTTTAGGAGATTTTCATGACTCAACGTGCTCAAGACGCACTACTTTCTTTTAGTCAGCGATACGTTGACGCGTGGAAGCAGAAACACCAAAGCTTACCTCGTAATGAGGAGTTGGTGGACATCGTATCGCCATGCGTAGAAGAAAAGAGTGGCGATGCCGTGTTGTGGAAGCACTATCCACGTGAGCAATTCGCGGATTTCACCAACGTTGAAACCGGTATTGAGTTGACTCTGCATGAAGACATCAAAACTTTCTACGGCGCACAATTCAGCGCAGATATGAACGCAACTTTCGATGGTAACGAATTGACTCTGTTACAGATTTGGAGTGATGAAGACTTCGAATGCCTACAAGAAAACATTTTGGGTCACCTAGTAACTCAGCGTCGCTTGAAGCTAAAACCAACGGTTTTCATTGCCGCGACCGATGCTGAGCTGGATGTTATCTCTATCTGTAACCTAACGGGTAACGTGATTTTGGAGCGCTTAGGTACCAAAAATCGTGATGTGCTCGCCGAGACATTGGCAGAATTTTTAGAAAAGCTACAACCAGCGGTATAAATAGATGTACGTACTAGAACTTCAATTTGAGTGTTTTGATAACACAACGGTAAGCGCTGTCGACAAGGCGGTTAATGGCTTAATGGATGCACTTCGTTATAACGGACAAGTGTTAGGTCGTGAGTTCCCAATCGTGATGGGCGATGGTGAATTCTATGTTCGCGTTGTGTGCCCGGAGCAAGATAGCTTGCACCCGCGTAATCACTCAGACTTTGTGAAAGTGTGTTTTGATCGCTTGTCTAACGCGAGCCTACTAGCGCCTAAAATGCGTTTGCTAGGTCGAGATCTGAACTCAGAAGAAGTGGCAGAAGATGAAACACCAAGCTGGCAGGTGTTATACACGACATTCGTGCACACCTGTTCACCGCTGCGTAGTGGCGATAGCTTGCTACCAATCCCTTTGTATCGCAATCCACCTACCTTCAATGGCGACCATAAAGCCGTGTTGAAATGGCAGACCGAATGGCAAGCCTGTGATGAAGTACAAATGGGTGGTGGTTGTCGCGCGGAACATGCAACGCTAACCGAGATCAGTGACACGAAGAGTGTGCTGTTTAAACGCGGTTGGGGTCTAAGAGGGCGCATTGAGTATCTGACTAAGGTTCCAACCTACTACTACTTATACCGTGTCGGTGGGATCAGCCTGAAAGATGAAAAAGAGCGCAAATGCCCGCAATGTGGTGGTGAATGGCTGCTAGATGCGCCTATCCACGATATTTTCTATTTCAAGTGTGATGACTGCCGATTGGTGTCAAACATCTCTTGGGATCACCTGAAGTAATCGACTTTGTTTCGCTTAAATCTGAGATGCTTTACTTTCTAGCAAATCTTTATCATTAAAAAAGGGGCTGACGTTATGTCAGCCCCTTCGGGTATCTATACAGTGCTGTCGTTTAGTTGATTACCAACCTTTAACGACGCCACCTTGGAAGATGTCAGAAGCTGCGTTGTACACTTCTTCAGTTTGGTAAGCTTTAACGAAGTTTTGTACGTTTTCAGCGTTTAGGTTGTCTTCACGAGAAACGATTAGGTTTACGTAAGGAGAATCTTTGTCTTCAACGAATACGCCATCTTTTTGTGGAGTCAGGTTGATAGAGCTCGCGTAAGTTGTGTTGATGATAGATAGAGCAACATCATCAAGAGAACGTGGCAGTTGAGCTGCGTCTAGTTCAACAATCGTTAGGTTCTTAGGGTTACCCACGATGTCGCGAACTGTAGCTAGAAGACCTGCGCCTTCACGAAGTTCAAGAAGACCTTGTTGCTCAAGAAGAAGTAGAGAGCGACCTAGGTTTGTAGGGTCGTTTGGTACAGCAATACGAGCACCGTCTTGGATTTCGTCTACCGATTTCACTTCTTTAGAGTAACCCGCAATTGGGTAAACAAACGTGTTACCAGCGATAGTTAGCTTGTAGCCACGGTCAGCCACTTGCTGATCTAGGTACGGTGCGTGTTGGAATGCGTTGATGTCGATAGAACCATCATCTAGAGCTGCGTTTGGTGTTACGTAATCCGTGAAAGTAACCAGTTCAACGTCTAGGCCGTATTTCTCTTTCGCTACTTTAGCTGCCACTTCAGCAACTTGCGCTTCTGCCCCTGCCATTACGCCAACTTTTACTTTAGAAGTATCCACTTCTTTATCGCCACAACCTGCTAGAACTAGCGCTGAAGCTGCTGCTGCGATAGTTAGTAAACCTTTAAGGTTAAATTTCATAATAATCTCCTTTTAATAAATCTATTTAATTAGGTTCAGACGACTCTACTCTTTATGTGTGAGTCTTTATCTGTGGTCAACACGGCGAACTAATGAATCACCGATTGATTGAATAATTTGTACCAGCACAATCAACATCACTACTGTCACAGCCATGATGGTCACATCGTAGCGGTGGAATCCGTAACGAATCGCGACATCACCTAGGCCACCTCCGCCTACAGTACCGGCCATTGCTGAGTAGCTCACCAGAGTCACTAGCGTAATCGTTACTGAGTTGATGATAGTCGGTAGTGCTTCTGGAAGCAGAACCTTATTGATGATTTGTGTTGGTGTTGCGCCCATTGATTGGGCCGCTTCCACTAGACCTGTTGGTACTTCAAGTAGTGCACTTTCGATAAGTCGAGCCACGAATGGGATAGCGCCAATCGTCAGTGGAACAATCGCTGCTGTTGTACCGATGAAGGTACCAATCAGCATCTTAGTCAGTGGAATAATCGCAACCATCAAAACTAAGAAAGGTACTGAACGACCCACGTTCACAATCGCACCTAGAATCTTGTTTACTTTGGTGTTCTCTAACAGGCCACCTTTTTTAGTCGTATGCAGAATCACGCCTAGTGGAATACCGACCGCGAAGCCAACAATGCCTGCAACAGCAACCATGTAAAGCGTTTCGCCTGTTGCGCCTAATAGAAGGTTACCGTTAAGGCTGATCCAGTCAGCAATCTCGTTGAAACTAAAGGACATAACCAAGCACCTCTACTTTTACATTGTTGTCGCGTAGGAATTGGATAGCAGCATTATCATCTGCTTCATTACCGAACAGTTCAGCGACCATCATGCCGAACTTCACGCCACCGGCGTAATCAAGGTCAGAACTTAAGATGCTGACATCGATATTGAATTTACGTGCGATTTGCGTCATTAGCGGAGCATCAACCGTTGCACCAGTAAACTCAAGACGCACCAGCGGGTAGCTGCTGTTTACGCGAGTCTCTTGCAAACGTGCTTGGTAATCTTCAGGGATCGTCAGATCCAACGTTGAGCGAATAAACTGATGCGCTAGCTCTGTCTTCGGATGAGCAAAGATGTCACCGACTGTACCTTTCTCTACCAATTCACCGCCGCCAATGATCGCAACCTCGTGACAAATGCTTTTAACCACATCCATCTCGTGTGTAATAAGCAGGATAGTGATGTTCAGCTTGCGGTTGATTTCACGCAGCAGCTCAAGGATAGATTGAGTTGTTGCTGGATCCAATGCGCTGGTGGCTTCATCACATAGCAGTACTTTCGGGTCAGAGGCCAGTGCGCGAGCAATCGCCACACGCTGCTTTTGACCACCACTTAGGTTTGCCGGGTAGGTGTCACGCTTATCAGCAAGGCCAACCAGTTCAAGTAACTCGCTGACTTTCGCTTCAATAATCGCTTTATCTTTACCAGCAAGTTCTAGAGGCAGTGCTACATTGTTAAATACAGTACGAGAAGACAGCAGGTTGAAGTGCTGGAATATCATGCCGATGTTACGGCGCGCTTCGCTAAGCTCTGATTTGCTGAGTTTTGTTAGGTCGATACCATCAACAATCACTTCACCCGAAGTCGGGGCTTCCAACATATTTACACAGCGGATTAGGGTACTTTTGCCTGCACCTGAAGAGCCGATGACTCCAAAGATTTGACCTTGAGGAATGTGGAGGTTGATATCAATTAAGGCATTGATTTCTTTAGTGCCTTGATAAAAAACCTTATTGACTTGATTCACTTTAATCATAGAGAAACCCGTGCAGGTAGAACAGAATAATATGTCGATAGCTCGCTCGATTTACAGACGATGCTATGGTGTTCTATGATCTAAGTCAATAGATATTTTTACGTCTAGACGGCTAAACGTCGATTGTATGGCTAAGCTAGAAACAAATCGTTAACGAACGCAAAACTAAATAGATAGTGATGAAGCAAATAAAGCGTGTAATAATTAATGATTAATAGAGAGTTGATAGAGAACAAAATTTTGTCTAAACCTGCTGTTTTTTTAGATCGTGATGGAGTGATTAACGTTGATCACGGCTACGTACATGATGAGCATGACTTTGAATACATCGATGGTGTGTTTGAAGCGGCGAAAGCGTTTAAAGATATGGGTTATTTATTGGTGCTAGTGACCAACCAATCTGGTATTGCTCGCGGCATGTTTAGTGAAGACCGTTTTCTTTCTTTAACGCAGTGGATGGATTGGAACTTTGTTGATAATGGTGTCGAGCTCGATGGCATTTATTACTGTCCTCACCACGCTGAGCACGGTATTGGTGACTACAAGCAAGATTGTGAATGTCGTAAGCCAAAGCCAGGCATGTTCATTTCTGCTCGTGACTTTCTGAAGATTGATATGGCTAACTCGGTCATGATCGGCGATAAAGCGGAAGACATGATGGCTGCAGAAGCAGCAGGTGTTGGTACTAAAGTCTTGGTAAGAACGGGTAAACCCATCACTGAAAAAGGTGAAGCGTTGGCTAGCGTGGTACTTGATAGCATTAAAGATGTACCCGCTTTCTTAAAAGGCTAAACGTTTTATTTATCACTAAGGTATGGACCTATCATTAGGCACTTACATTAGGTTTGTTCGAACCTGTGAATAGGCTAAGTGTCGTTGACTATATAAAGATGAGGAACGAAGTATGAAAGCTATGTTGGTAGCATCTCTATGTACAGTAGCATTGGTTGGGTGCTCTAAATCAGCAGCCCCTGAGACTGATAGCGCAACATCGAATGATCAATTCGCGACTTATCAATGTGAGTCTGACGTCTCGTTTGATGTGTCTTACCTTGATAATGAAAAAGCGGTACTACGCTTGCCTGATAATGAATACCGCCTGACTCAAGTTCCAGCGGGCTCAGGAACCAAATACATCTTAGATGATGGCACTTCAGAGATGATTAACAGCATCACTTTGCGCACGAAAGGTGACAATGCGCGTCTAGAACTTGGTCGCGTAGTCTATCGAAATTGCCAAAAGTAAGTCATAGTAAGAACTGCTAGTATTTACAAACAGTTAAGTGAGGGAATCTACCCTCACTTTTTCTTCTCTTCCCTTTAACGTTAGACTTTTTATGAGCAAAAAACTCACTATTCTTGATATTGCAAAGCTGTCCGGTGTTGGTAAGTCAACCGTATCACGCGTTCTGACCAATGATCCAAAAGTGAAACCTGAAACCCGTGAAAGGGTGGAAAGAGTAATTCAAGAATCTGGGTACACGCCTTCAAAATCTGCGCAATCGATGCGCGGTGGCAGCCAAAAAGTCATCGGCGTAATCATTTCTCGTCTGGACTCTCCTTCTGAAAACAAAGCGGTAAGTACGATGCTGGCCGAGTTGTATCGAGCGGATTACGATGTCGTGATCATGGAAAGCCAACTTGATAGAGATAAAGCCAATGAGCACCTGCAAGTTCTAAAGCGTCGTAACGTTGATGGCATTATTGTATTTGGTTTTACTGACTGCGATATTCCGGCAATCGAAGCTTGGGAACACAAAGCGGTGGTGATTGCTCTGGATACCGAGAACGTGACGTCGATTAACTATGATAACCAACAGGTGATCAATAGTGCGTTAACGCATTTAGCAGATCAGGGGATCTCTGAGGTTGGCTTCATTGGCGTTGATCCTAGTGATAAATCAACCGGTGAACTGCGTCTTAAGGCTTATCTCGAGTGGTGTGAAAATACAGGTTCAATTGCGAACTATCGTACTGGTCAACTTCATCATGAAAGCGCTTATCAGTTGGTGGATGAGGTGCTTGCTCCTGCGACTCAAGCGATTGTCTGTGCGAGTGATACACTGGCTCTTGGCGTAATCAAACGTCTGCAAGAGTTACAACGTGAAGATGTGGTGGTGACTGGCGTTGGTGGCAATGATCTTCTCTCATTCTTGTTCCCTCGAGTATTTAGCATTGATCCTGGATATCAATCTGCGGGGAAATTGGCCGCTAATCTATTGATCTCTCAGCTTTTAGGCAATGCAGAGATCTCTCATCATACTCAATCTCCTATTCTATAATCCACTCAATCAAGCGAAATTGAACCGCTTAGATTAAAATTAGAGTGTGATCTCTTTCAATTAATGGGACTGTTCCCATTTTAATTTGTCATTCATGTGGGCATTATAATACCCGTAGTTGGGAATGTTCCCATAGGTCTAAGTCTGAGTGATTATAGCTTGCATGGTTTAGAAGAGTAATTGAATGAAACCAGGGTGGGGTAGTATGAGTAAGATAGCGAAGCAAGACGTTGCGCGTCTTATCGAGTTAGTCGGTGGTAAAGAAAACATTGCGAGTGTCAGCCACTGTCTGACTCGACTGCGTTTTGTATTGAACGATACAGAGCAGGCCAACAAAGCTGAACTCGAAAAACTGAAGCTAGTAAAAGGCTGTTTTACTAACGCAGGCCAATTCCAAGTTGTGATTGGCACTGAAGTTGATGAAGTGTACGCACTTCTGATTGAACAGACAGGTAAAGAGGCATCATCAAAAGATGAGGCGAAGCTGGCTGCTCGTCAAAATATGAACTTCCTTGAGCGTGGTATCTCCCATTTAGCCGAAATTTTCGTACCACTGCTGCCTGCCATCATTACAGGTGGTTTGATTCTTGGTTTCCGTAATGTGATTGGCGACATTCGCATGTTCGACGGCAAAACCTTAGTTGAAATCAGTCAATTCTGGGCAACCGTTCACTCTTTCTTATGGTTGATCGGCGAAGCTATTTTCTTCTTCCTACCGGTTGGTGTGTGTTGGGCTACGGTTAAGAAGCTTGGCGGAACCCCAATTTTGGGTATCACGCTCGGTGTGACCTTAGTTTCACCACAACTCATGAACGCATACATGATAGGTAAATCGGTACCTGAGGTATGGGATTTTGGACTGTTTGTGATTGAGAAGGTCGGTTATCAGGCTCAGGTGATCCCAGCAATGTTAGCGGGTGTGGCTTTGGCGTTCATTGAAACCAATCTTAAGCGCATCGTCCCTGCTTACTTGTACCTAGTTGTGGTGCCATTTGTATCGATTATTTTGTCTGTGATTCTAGCGCACGCTTTCATTGGCCCATTCGGTCGTATGTTAGGCGATGGTGTGGCATTCGCAGCTAAAGCGGCAATGACAGGTGATTTTGCGATTCTTGGTTCAGTGGTTTTTGGTTTCCTATACGCACCTTTGGTTATCACGGGTATTCACCACACCACCAACGCGGTGGATCTGCAACTGATGCAAGACTTAGGCGGGACACCAATTTGGCCTTTGATTGCACTATCAAACATTGCACAAGCATCGGCAGTAGTCGGCATCATTATCTTGAGTAAGCGTGAAGGTGAACGAGATATCTCGGTTCCTGCGGCAATCTCAGCCTACTTAGGTGTAACAGAGCCTGCGATGTACGGTATTAACCTTAAATACAAATTCCCAATGCTGAGCGCAATGATTGGTAGTGCTGTTGCAGCCGCAATCTGTGGTAGCGCGGGTGTGATGGCGAATGGTATCGGTGTCGGCGGCTTGCCGGGCATCCTATCGATTCAACCTCAATATTGGTCGATTTACCTAGTCGCGATGCTGGTGGCGATAGTACTGCCTATCACGCTAACCCTGTTTTTCTACAAGCGAGCCCAATCCAAGGGTGAGTTAGAAACCGCGAACGCGTAATGCATTGAATAAGCGATGACTCCAAAATGAGTTATCGCTTTTTCTCTTAGTTATCGCTTTTTCTTTTAGTTATAACGGCTATTCGACCATGATTCACATGGTGATTTTTATTTTATATTTTCTGGTAAGTGAGTGTTAGAGATGGCGATGACTGAACATGATGAAAGCTGGTGGAAAACCGCAACCATCTATCAAATCTACCCAAAGAGCTTCTGCGACAGTGGCAGTAAAGGTACTGGCGACATCAAAGGGATCATTTCGAAACTGGATTACCTCAAACATTTGAGTGTCGATGCGATTTGGCTAACCCCGGTTTACGCATCTCCTATGATCGATAATGGTTACGATATCTCAGACTACTACGCGATTAATCCTCAATTCGGCACCATGGAAGACTTCGACTTATTGCTGTCTGAAGCGCACCAACGTGGTATCCGTATCGTGATGGATATCGTGGTAAACCACACCTCGACAGAGCATGCATGGTTTCAATCTGCTTTGGGCGACAAAAACAGCTCTTACCGCGATTACTATATCTGGAAAGATCCCGTAGATGGTCAAGCACCAACTAACTGGCAGTCTAAGTTCGGTGGTAATGCGTGGGAACTAGATGAGGCGACTGGGCAATACTTCCTACACTTATTCGCCAAAGAACAGGCTGACCTCAACTGGGAGAACCCGGTTGTACGTGAAGAAGTGAAAGATGTTATCAGCTTTTGGGCAGAAAAGGGCGTTGATGGTTTCCGCTTGGATGTGATCAACCTGATTTCGAAGCAGCAAGACTTTCCTAATGATGATATCGGTGATGGCCGTCGTTTCTATACCGATGGTCCACGTGTACACGAATACCTGAAAGAGATCAGCGAAGCCGTATTTCAGAAGTACGGCAGCGTGACCGTAGGCGAGATGTCTTCAACCACGTTGGAACACTGCCAGCAATACTCAAACGTTGATAACAGTGAGCTATCGATGGTGTTTAACTTCCACCACCTTAAGGTCGATTACACCAATGGTGAGAAGTGGACCAATGCGCCGTTTGATTTCTTACAGCTCAAATCGATCTTTAACCACTGGCAAACGGGATTGAATGGCAAAGGGTGGGGCGCACTATTCTGGTGTAACCACGACCAACCAAGAGTGGTGAGTCGCTTAGGTAACGATCAGCAATATCGCGTTGAATCAGCCAAGATGCTCGCCGCTTCTGTCCACATGATGCAGGGCACACCTTATATCTATCAAGGTGAAGAGATTGGCATGACTAACCCTAGCTATACTGAAATTAGCCAGTATCGTGATGTTGAGAGTACCAATATGTACGACATCATGGTGAACCGTGATGGTGTGGCTCATGAAGATATGATGGCGATTTTGGCGCAGAAGTCTCGTGATAACTCTCGTACACCAATGCAATGGAACAGTGAGCCTTACGCAGGGTTCTCACAAGCTCAGCCATGGCTTGATGTAGCGAATAATTACCCTGGGATTAACGCTGAGCAAGCACTGGAAGACAAAGACTCTGTTTTCTATTTCTATAAGAGTTTGATTGAGTTACGTAAACAAGTGCCAGTGATTACAGATGGCAGCTATCAAGATCTATTACCTGATCACTCATCCATTTTTGCATATGCACGTGAGAACGAAGGGCAAACCTTGCTGTGTATTAACAACTATTATGGTGAAGAGGCGGAGTGCGTTTTACCGGAACGTTTTGATATGACTAAGGCGAAGAGTCTGTTGTCTAACTATCAACAAGCGAACACTTCAGTTGCATTACATCATCAAGTCTTACGTCCTTACGAGACTCGTATTCTCTTGATTGAAGGTTAACCTTGTTTCATTTTAAGAAGCTTGATTCTTATTCCCCTCAAAGGATTGGGCTTCTACAAAGGCTTTGGAGTGCTCCCCAAAGCCTTTTTTGTTTTAGTGATGGCTGGAATATCGTGCCTCGAGTCTACTTGCGAGAAGTTTGAGCATCGAGTGCCAGCAACGACAGAGCAGGTAATGAACTCTAAGACGCGTAATTCACCGAGTAGCGAGTTGGTTTGTGGTTCATTGCCAATACGATGTTCAATACTGCGGTGCCTAATACAGAAACGGCAATCACCCAAGGTGACACGAAGAAGAACGATGCAAACAGAATACATGCATCAATACCCATTTGTGTTTTACCTACCGAGATACCGTAGCGGTCTTGGATAAACAAGCACAGTACGTTGAAGCCACCCAGACTTGAGCGGTGACGGAATAGGATTAGCATACCTAAGCCCATTAATAAGCCGCCGGCAACAGCACAATAGATCTCGTTATGAACTTCTAGCGAGATAACTAAGTATAAATGATCGGCAAACACAGATACTAAAGCACCAGAAATCGCACTGCTAATAGCAAAGCTACGGCCGAATCGTTTCCATGCTAATAAATAGAATGGACAATTGGCAACAAAGTACAAAATACCAAAGGTTACAGGCAAGAATTGACTCAAAAGCAGAGCCAAGCCAGTAGTGCCCCCGGTAAGCAGGTTCGCTGACTGTAAAAAGAAGACGCCTAACGCCACTAAAAACGTGCCAGTGAGAATCGCTACCCAATCTTCTTTACGTGAGTGTTTTTCCATCGTTTTTATAATTACCTAACCAATAAAGGCGTGCATAGTAGAGAAAAACCTTAGCTTTCGGTAGCTTGAGGGGCAAAATTAAGGTAAACCTATGTAATCTGCGTTTTACAGGGTGTAAAGCGTAAAATTGACAGTAAGCGCCATCTTTGGTTGGATAAGCCAAATAACCATGATGAATCTTATTTGTGATTATGAAAAAACTGCATGATAAAATTGCAATTAGCTCTTTATGACCTAGATCAAATTATGTAGAATGCGTCACATCAAAACGGTGACGGAAACGTTTGCTTTCGGTCGTTGTGTGGTTTTTTTGAAACTTTCAGTACAATCTGAGTCAGGAGATACAGATGCTTAAGCGTGACATGAACATTGCTGATTACGATGCGGATCTATTCGCAGCTATCCAAGAAGAAACTCTTCGTCAGGAAGAGCATATCGAACTTATCGCTTCAGAAAACTACACAAGCCCACGTGTAATGGAAGCTCAAGGTTCTCAGCTAACAAACAAATACGCTGAAGGCTACCCAGGCAAGCGTTACTACGGTGGTTGTGAGTACGTAGACAAAGTTGAAACTCTAGCAATTGAACGTGCATGTGAACTATTTGGTGCAGAGTACGCAAACGTACAGCCTCACTCAGGTTCTCAAGCAAATAACGCTGTATACATGGCACTACTAAATGCAGGCGATACGGTTCTAGGTATGAGCCTAGCACACGGTGGTCACCTAACTCACGGTTCTCCAGTAAACTTCTCTGGTAAGCTTTACAACATCATCCCTTACGGTATCGATGAAGCGGGTCAAATCGATTACGAAGAGATGGAAAAGCTGGCTATCGAGAACAAGCCTAAGATGATCATCGGTGGTTTCTCTGCTTACTCTCAAATCTGTGATTGGAAGCGCATGCGTGAAATCGCTGACAAAGTAGGTGCTTACCTGTTCGTAGATATGGCTCACGTAGCAGGTCTAATCGCTGCAGGCGTTTACCCGAACCCAGTGCCACACGCTCACGTAGTAACTACAACGACGCACAAAACGCTTGCGGGTCCTCGTGGTGGTCTAATCCTTTCTAACGAAGGCGAAGATCTTTACAAGAAGCTGAACTCAGCAGTATTCCCAGGTGGCCAAGGTGGTCCTCTAATGCACGTTATCGCTGGTAAAGCAGTAGCGTTCAAAGAAGCTCTAGAGCCAGAGTTCAAAGAATACCAAGCACGCGTTGTTGCTAACGCAAAAGCAATGGTTGCTGAATTCCTAGCTCGTGGTTACAACATCGTTTCAGGTTCTACAGAGAACCACCTGTTCCTAGTTGACCTAATCAACAAAGACATCACAGGTAAAGAAGCAGATGCAGCACTAGGTGCAGCAAACATCACTGTAAACAAGAACTCAGTACCAAACGACCCACGTAGCCCATTCGTTACTTCAGGTATCCGTATCGGTTCTCCTTCTATCACTCGTCGCGGTTTCTCAGAAGCAGACGCGAAAGAGCTAGCAGGTTGGATCTGTGACATCCTAGATAACATGGGCGATGAGTCTGTTATCGAAGCAACGAAAGCAAAAGTATTAGAGATCTGTAAGCGTCTACCTGTTTACGCTTAATTTTTCTGGCTCAAATAGCTTAATTTCTGTGTCAAAGGTGCTCATTTACATTCGTAAACTCCGCGCCTTTTCCTTGAACTAAAGCTATTTGATTGAAAAATACGATTTGAAAGGCTCCTGTTGGGAGCTTTTTTTGTTTTTTTGGGTATTACGTTGTCGAGCATGCTCACTTACATTCGTAAGCTCCGCGTGCTCTCCTAGAATTTCAAACAACTACTTTGAAAAATATTGATACTAGAGGCTCCTTAATAGGGGCCTTTTTTGTACTTGGAAGTTTTAAAATTGTTGTCGAGCATGCTCACTTACACCCGTAATCTCTGCGTGCTCTCTTAGAATTTCAAACAACTACTTTGAAAAGCAATGATACTAGAGGCTTCTTTAAAGGAGCTATTTTTTGTATCTGGTGGCTGGTGGATTTGGGATTAAGAGTAAAGAAAAGCGGGTATTAAAAAGGGTTAATGCTTTCACATCAACCCTTTGGTATTTGGTAGTGTCGATTCTACTTTTTGATGCTAAGTAGGGTGCCTGACTTACACTTGAAAGAGTAGTAGTGGCGGCTTTCACTGAACTTACCTAGGCCTTCGCCATCACAGTAGTCGATGTTGATGTCACGCATCACTTCTAATGTGTCTTCGCTGTTCAAAGCGAATTTAGAGCCATCAGAACAGACAATACGAACTCGTTCATCATGGCTTACAGAGTAAATATCGACTTCAGTATTACACAGCTCAAAAGAGGCTTCGCGAAAGTTGTCTTGCTGAGTATTTGAAGCGCAACCTGCGGTGAGTGCGGCTGCGATAACGGCTAAAAGTCCGAGTCTTTTCATTGTTAATCCTTCACTATCATCAAGTTGAGTGATGAGTTTTATATGCTAGTTTAGGTAGCCTATACAACAATACGCTTTGGTTCAAGGCGCGTTCGTTGACTCTAAGATATAAAAGTATAGGTGCATACAGATAATTTATAATGGGTTTGCTGCGTGTTTCCTTATTACGTATCACCAACAAAAAAAGACCAACACAGAGGTTGGTCTTTAAATAGGAAGATTTTTTAAACGACTATCGAAACTGTTTAGCTTCTGGAAGATACTCAAAACCAGCAGACGCGAGCTTAGCGATTAAGGCTGCTTTGTCGATTTCGTAGAAGTTGACCACTCGATCTAAATCACCGCCGAAGTCGTCACGAAGCTTCATGTTGACGATGCTCATCAACATCACTGGATCCATTTTTTCAAAGTTAGCGAGGTTCATATTAGTCCTCGAAATCTGAAATCAGTAAGTTAGCAGCGGCAAAGGCTGCACGTTCACGAGCTTCTTTAGGAAGAGACTCATCGGCAGCAAGGTCATTCAATGTTTTTACTGCGCAGGTGATAGCTTTAGGGATATAGCCTTGGTCGCCACTGCCAATTTGAGAATACAGTTCACGAACCAAATCACAATAATCGTATACTTTCATTTTTATACCTAACCAAATGATAACTGATCTCAATATACACATAGAGATAAGCAAAAACAAAGTGGATCTGATCAAGTTCAGAGTTAGTTTGTCCTTGCTCAATATCTCACTTGGTTAGCTCGCTGCTTAGGCCGTTCTTTACGGCTTCGTTTGGTACTTGCCGATTAGCCAGAGACTTGTTGTTCAAGTTGATAGGTGACTTCATCAGCAAGATTGAGCTGTTTCGCGAGCTCTTTCAGGTACGCCTTTTCCATGAAATTCTGTTCGTCGGCCACAATCAAAGAGGCTAAGTAGATCTCACTCGCCTGTTGAGGTGACGTTGCCAGTTGAGCGATTTCGCTTGGGTCGAGTGGCTTATGCAGTTCTTCAGAGACCAATTTAGTCAGTTGATAATCAGCGCCCATATTCTCGACGGCTTGCTCTATCTTAGCCATCTCTTCTTCATCAACATGGCCATCAGCTTTAGACGCGGCAATCATCGATCGTAGAATCAGCACGCTGTGGTTTGCATCATTTTCATCAAACTGAGCCTGTTCGGCGTTAGGTGTCTGGCCTTGTTTGGATTGGTAGTCGTTGTAGACTTTATAAGCCAAAGCGCCCAGTGCTGCTGCGCCGCCAATCCCAGCCGCTTTCTTACCCATTTTCTTAGTCTTCTTAGAGCCCATTAACGCACCTAACAGTCCTCCGCCAACTGCGCCTGCACCGAAGGCTCCGAGTGTACTTTTACTGCTACTCTTGCTATTGCTGCCTTGAGAAAGGCCACTTAAACTTGAAGACCCTTGTGAAAGTTTCTGAGTACCTTGTTTTACGAGATCTGATTTAAGTGCTTGGTTCAGTAAGCTTTTGATATCCATCGATACCTCCAATGGTGAGCATGTCCAAAAAGTTGATGACACCAATATACGGATTTAAAGATGAACAGGGGATTAACTTACGTTATTTACTCTACTGATAAATAGAAGGGAGTTTGAAGCGAAATGACAGGCACAAAAAAGGCCACCTAACGGCAGCCTTTCAATGTTTATCTAGTCAGTAATCGGATTACTAAGCTAGTTGAGCCTTAAGGTGCTCGATAACCGTGTCCATTGCGATAGCTTCTTTATCACCAGTACGACGGTTTTTGTATTCGAAGTTACCTTCGTCCATGCTGCGATCGCCGATAACGATAGTGTGAGGGATACCCACAAGCTCGATATCTTTAAACATAACACCAGGGCGCTCTTTACGGTCATCGAATAAAACTTCGATACCCATAGCTGTTAATTCAGCGTATAGCTTCTCAGCTGCTTCTTTAACGCGCTCAGATTTGTGCATGTTCATTGGTACGATAGCAACTTGGAACGGCGCTAGTGCGTCTGGCCAAGTGATACCGAATTTATCGTGGTTTTGCTCGATAGCAGATGCAACAACACGTGAAACACCGATACCGTAACAACCCATCTCTAGGATTACGCTCTTACCATCAGGACCAAGCACGTTACAGTTCATTGCTTTAGAGTAAGTATTACCCAGTTGGAAGATGTGACCCACTTCGATACCACGCTTAAGCTGGATAGTACCTTTACCACATGGGCTAAGGTCGCCTTCAACAACGTTACGTAGATCTTCAACTTGAGCAAGCTCAACGTCACGACCCCAGTTGATGCCGAAGT
The DNA here is from genome assembly GCF_041465805.1 of Vibrio sp. 10N.239.311.G01. Lineage (NCBI taxonomy): Bacteria > Pseudomonadati > Pseudomonadota > Gammaproteobacteria > Vibrionales > Vibrionaceae > Vibrio > Vibrio sp. 10N.239.311.G01. Next base: position 134,425 of record NZ_JBFSRM010000003.1, on the reverse strand, counting down.
AGTGCTTACCATCTACGTTTGCACCAGCGCCAAAGTCGCTCATTACAGCAACAGAGCGGTCAACGATGAATGGTAGCTCTAGGCCAACAGGTCCAAGTGAACCAGGACCTGCACCAACAAGTGCGCGGATTTCTTCTTCAGAAGCCATCTCTAGCGGAGAAGCAACCTGTGGAAGGTTCTCTGCTTTCACTTCGTTCAGTTCGTGGTCACCACGGATGATTAGCGCGATGATATCAGCGTCTACTTCATCAGAAGCTTTAACGAATAGAGTCTTAACTGTCTTCTCGATTGCTAGACCGTGTTGCTCTACCAATTCTGCGATAGTTTTCGCATTTGGTGTATCAACCAGTTCCATCTCTTGAGTTGGTGCTGCTGTATCTTCAGTAGGAGCAAGTGCTTCTGCTTTTTCGATGTTTGCTGCGTAATCTGACTCAGTTGAGAATGCGATTAGGTCTTCGCCGCTTTCAGCAAGAACGTGGAACTCTTGAGAGCCGCTGCCGCCGATTGCGCCAGAGTCTGCCAATACTGGACGGTATTCAAGGCCCATACGGTCGAATGCTTTACAGTAAGCATCGTGCATCGCTTGGTAAGACTTTTCTAAGCCTTCTTTGTCGATATCAAAGCTGTACGCATCCATCATAGAGAATTCACGTGCACGCATTACGCCAAAACGAGGGCGGCGCTCATCACGGAATTTAGTCTGGATTTGGTACAGATTTAGAGGTAGCTGTTTGTAAGAGCTGATCTCGTTACGTACTAGACTCGTTACCACTTCTTCAGCTGTTGGGCTAAGAACAAATGGACGAGAGTGACGGTCTGTGAAACGAAGTAGCTCAGGCCCCATCTTTTCAGAACGGCCAGTCTCTTCCCAAAGCTCAAACGGTTGAACTACGGGCATCAAGATTTCAACGGCACCTGCATTATCGATCTCTTGGCGAACGATATTTTCGACTTTACGCAGTACACGTAGACCAGTAGGTAGCCAAGTATATAAACCTGAAGCTAGCTTACGGATCATACCTGCACGTAGCATCAGCTGGTGGCTGATAACTTCTGCGTCGTTTGGAGTCTCTTTCAGAGTAGAAAGAAGGTAGTTACTGGTACGCATTCTATGGTATCCGTTTCATCATTGATAAAAGAAAACTTGCTGTCGTTCGTAACCACAGCAAATCTGATATAGCCGCATATAATATCAGCCTATTTGGGATCTCAAAAGCGTTCAATGTCAGTTACATTGATGAAAAGTGTTTCAACTACGAATTTCACGTTAAGATCGAACAAATTTACCGCATATTCCTTGTTGTCAGGTTTACCTTTCTTATAGGCAGGACGAGGATCTTGGCCTAATACTTCTTTGATCACCTGAACGATATGGCGCGCTTGTGGATGACTGGCTAGCTTACTTTGCGCTTGTTGCGAAAAGTTAACTTCGAGCACTTCTGGTTCGTCAGCAGCAAACCCTCCCAATGCGTCCGGAATCGAATCTGAGTAGGGGATGTAAGGCTTGATGTCGATGATCGGTGTGCCATCTACTAAGTCGACGCTGCCGAGATCCAACCAAGTTTGCCCTTTCTCTTGAGACACACCTTTTAGTTCAACCGCAGACATGCCAATTCCATTCGGTCTGAATGTGGCACGAGACGCGAATACACCAATACGTTCATTCCCGCCAAGTCGAGGCGGCCTCACAGTTGGTTTCCAGCCCGCTTCAAGGTTCTTATCGAACAGAAACAACAACCACACATGGCTAAATTGCTCAATATCCCGAACAGACTCAAGACAGTTTGCTGCGTCAACCAGCCTGACTCTTGAGGTGGATGTTGGTACCAATCTAGGTTGCCTTGGCACTGCGAACTTCTCTTTATAGGGAGACTCTATAAAGCCAATAGGTTCAATGGAGTACATGAGTGGACGTCTCTGATTACGATCTATGGCGGGAAAATATCATAAAATCGCTTGTTTTTCTTTTGATAATAATTATCATTTGTTATGTTATAACATATCAATTTAATTATTTAGGGAAATACAATGAAACCGAATATCCACCCGGGCTACCGCACAGTGGTGTTCCACGACACCAATGTTGATGAGTACTTCTTGATTGGCTCCACCTTGAAAACAGAGCGTACTATCGAATGGGAAGATGGTAATACTTACCCTTATTTCACTATTGAAGTGTCTTCAAAATCACATCCTTTCTATACGGGTAAACAGAGAGTGCTACATAAAGAGGGACGTGTTGCTAATTTTACTCGTCGCTTTGGTCAATTAGGTAAGGGACTAAATAATGAAAGTTGTTAAATCACTTAAAAGTGCGAAAAGCCGTCACCCTGATTGCCAGATAGTTAAGCGTAGAGGGCGTCACTATGTGATCTGTAAATCCAATCCAAGATTTAAAGCGGTTCAAAAATAACCGTCAATATGATGTGACATGTGTGTAAAAACGAGGGGAAAGTCAAACTTCATTCATTTGTCTGTTTTTCTTTTCCTTCGAGAGGAACTTAACCGGATATCGAGTGTGTATTTAACGTACGATGTATTTTATTTTCAAGTGAATCAATGGGTTATATTGTGATTTATATTTCTAGTGAATGCGTTGTTGTAAATTATAAATCTAGTTTTTGTGTTTAATATAGATTTATTTGCTAATTAATTGTTCAAATAGAGTTAAAAGTCGTCGTTTGTTACACACTTTGTAACATTTTGAATTTCTAATTGATATTTTTGTCGCGTACCCTTCGCTGGCAATTTGAACATCTTTGTCACAATTGCACAGGAATCACTACACAAGGAGGGAACAGATGAGTTCATCTGCTTCAATAAAAAACAACGCACCAAAAAAACCTATTTTCACACGCTTTTTAGACAGCGTTGAATATTTGGGGAACCTTTTACCCCACCCAATCACTCTTTTTGCTATCTTCTGTGTCGCAATCCTAGTTTCTTCAGGTATTGCTGGTTACTTTGAAGTGTCTGTCATGGACCCTCGCCCTGAAGGTGCTAGTGGTCGTGCTGCTGATGGTATGATCCACGTTGTAAGCTTACTTAATGCTGAAGGCTTACAACTCATCGTAACGAATCTAGTTTCGAACTTTGTTGGCTTTGCGCCACTTGGTACTGTACTTGTTGCAATGCTAGGTGTTGCGATTGCTGAACACTCAGGTCTATTATCTGCGGCAATGCGCGGCATGGTAATGGGCGCATCTCAGCGCATGGTTACTGTAACCGTGGTATTTGCCGGTATTATCTCTAACACGGCTTCAGAGCTGGGTTACGTAGTACTTATCCCTCTTGCAGCAATGCTTTTCCACTCATTGGGTCGTCACCCATTAGCAGGTCTAGCGGCAGCATTTGCTGGTGTATCTGGTGGTTATTCTGCAAATCTACTTATCGGTACGGTTGATCCACTGCTTTCTGGTATCACAGAAACAGCAGCACAAATGCTTGATCCATCTTACTCTGTTGGCCCTGAATCAAACTGGTACTTCATGTTTATTTCGACCTTCTTTATCTCAATTGCCGGTGCATTGGTAACAGAGAAGATTGTTGAACCTAAACTGGGTAAATACAATGTCGAAGACGCGTCTGAAGATCTTTCAAATGACTCAATGGGTAAGCTTACTGCTATTGAGAAGAAAGGCCTTAGATTGGCGGGTGTCGCTGTATTAATCGTGAGTGCGCTTTTAGCTTGGACTGTTGTTCCTGCTGACGGTGTTCTACGTTCAGAGGCGGGCACGATTTCAGGCTCTCCATTCCTGAAAAGTATCGTCGCGTTTATCTTTGTATTCTTTGCTATTCCTGGTTTTGTTTACGGCAAAATTACCGGTTCAATGAAGAATGACCGTGATGTGATTAATGCAATGGCAACGTCGATGTCTTCAATGGGCATGTACATCGTTCTTGTATTCTTTGCTGCACAGTTTGTTGCTTTCTTTAAGTGGACGAACTTTGGTCAAGTGGTTGCTGTAGGCGGCGCAACATTCCTTCAGGATATCGGCCTAACGGGTCCAATGTTGTTCTTCGCATTCATCCTAATGTGTGGTTTCATTAACCTGATGATCGGTTCAGCTTCTGCACAGTGGGCAGTAACAGCGCCAATCTTCGTTCCAATGCTAATGCTAGTAGGCTACGCACCTGAAACGATTCAAGCGGCTTACCGTATCGGTGATTCAACAACCAACATCATTACACCAATGATGAGCTACTTCGGTCTTATCCTTGCCGTAGCAACTCGCTACATGAAGAACCTAGGTATCGGTACACTGATCGCGACAATGTTGCCTTACTCAATGGTATTCATGTTTGGTTGGAGCATCTTGTTCTACCTATGGGTATTCGTATTCGGTCTACCAGTAGGTCCAGGCGCTGCAACGTACTACACGCCTTAGTTGTAGAGTAGGGGAAACCTTCTTCTAATTGATATTAAAAAAACCTGCATTGTTTGCAGGTTTTTTGATTTTTTATGGAGAGATAGAACTAGGTTAAGCTCGGATGAGCCAGCTAGCGTTTGGCTAGAATTCTATCTAAGTGGTTTGCGAACTCACGACGGTCGGTTTGAGAAAGGGCACTTGGTCCACCCGTTTGGATGCCACTTGAGCGCATGGTATCCATAAAGTCACGAATGTTCAGACGCGCTTTAATGGTCTCTTTGGTGTAAAGCTCACCACGAGAGCTGAGTGCTTGCCCACCTTTAGTGATCACTTCGTCAGCCAGAGGGATATCGGATGTAATCACAAGATCGCCGGGTTCAGTGCGCTTTACGATTTCATCATCAGCAATATCAAACCCGCTTGGCACTTGAATTGAGTGAATGTTATTGCGTTTAGGAACGGGAACCAGATGGTTTGCCACAAAGGTACATTCAACCCCTGTGCGCTCAGCTGCGCGTACGATTGTTTCTCGGATAACCTTTGGACAAGCGTCCGCATCAACCCATATCTTCATAGTGTTCTATTTCTCTGTTAGCTTATTTATCGGTCAACTTATTGCTCAGTTGCCTTATTGATCAGTTAGTTTAGCTTCAAGCATGGCAACGCGAGCAGTGAGTTCAAGGATTTGCTTTTCCAGTTGGCTAACACGATCAAGTGCTGGCTCTTCTTGTGTCGCGACTTCAACTTTAGGAACACGATTTGCGCTTTTCCAGCTCTTGATGGTCGTGATTAAAGCGGGCATCGGAACGGATGTGCTCATACGAGCCTTAACTAAAGCAACTGTCGGCTCTTTCCCTTGCGCTTGCAGTCCTTCAAGCACTGATTTCAACTCTTCAGAAACATCTTTTGTCAGCATGTTGATCTCCATTTTTAGTCTTTAGTCATTTTACTCGCTCTGGTGAATGATAGCGAATCATAAAACCGCCCATGGCTTGTGAGAGATCTCTTACAAAGGTTGTGAGATAACACGAATACATCGCTAGAGAGATTGATGTGCACATGGTTAAGGTGTTGAATTTTAATTGTTTTATATAATTAACAACTTTCTTGAATTCAAAATGTGATGCAAATCTATTGTCCGAAATCCTAAATCGCGTAAATTAAACCTTGTCGGAAGGATTCTGACACGGAACAGGAAAGCACCAAGGATTTGGTTATCTTCAGGATGAAGATTTGGTTACTTAGGATTGAGTGATCAAGCATGGAGCGTAAGGACATTGTAGGGATACAGTCAGTTAACAGGAAGTTAGCTGCAACGGAATGACAATGGACACCTTTAGGATTAAAGGGTTGGATTAGCATCAGGACGATGTAAAGGACACCGCTCACGGAACAAGTGATGTGCGCTAACTAGGATTGTTAGCTTTCAGGATGATTGGACACCGCTAGGACGGCGAAGTAAAGGAAAGAGCTGAAGGATTACAGCCACTATTATGGATGATGCATGGAGCATTAATTAGTAGCCGGACTGCTGCGAGTAAGACCCTAGCCCTGACACTTCGGTGTCGGGGCTTTTCTTTTCCTAAGGCTTTTTCTCTATCTAGGGGCTCTCTTTAATTCAGGAGCTTTTATCTAAGCACGCGACATCTGCTTTTCTGCTAATGGTCAACACAAGGAGTGTTTTATGACGATAGCAACCTCAAGAACGCTGTTGGTACCTTATACCGAGCAGTTAGAACATGACTTTATCAAGTTGAATTGCTGCCCCATCAATCGTGCTGAAATGAACGGGCCGCATTCTATTGCCTCTGCAAAACACCTATTTCAAGAAATACTGAACGACAACGTTGGTTTTTGCCGAGCCATTATCCACAACCAAACCCGCGAATACCTCGGGCATTTGTTTGTTTCGTCTGAAGAAGGGAAGCATGAACTGGGATTTATTCTGGACAAGGAGTTTTGGAATCAAGGCCTTGCTAGTGAAGTGCTAAAACCTTTCTTTAGTTTGGTTTGTTTTGAAGAACACCTAACGAATGTTGTCGCGACCGTTAATGTTGGTCATAACCCATCAATTAAGTTACTTGAAAAGTTAGGCTTTGCATTTAAAGAGACCAAACAAGATCAGTTTGGCCCTTATCATGAATATAGTTATACCGCGTATTGCGACGTTACATTCTATGAGGCTGTAGCTCAAACCGCATAGAACGGAAGCCCACCATGGTCAGTTTCCCTTGGTACAGGTCATCACCTAACGCTGAAAACTCAAATTGATACACGGTGTGCCAGCGCCAAATGGTGGTGAGCTCATGGCGCATCTTAAGTTTATGACCACTAAAGGCAACACTTAATAGCTGTAAGTCGAGCTCTTTACATTTTCTCGCAATGGCAGCTTTCGCAAGCTCGGATTGCCTGCGCTGTTGCCAAAACAGAAAGCAAAAGAAGCACAGCATCAAAATAGCCAATAAGTTATCTATCATTTAATCCATACTTCCTTTTATCTCTCTATTCCGTTCGTGATTTGAGCTTTTTGTTATGAGCTACTGAGCTGTTCTGTCTGGTATCTATTGCGACTTAGCCGCTTGTTGTAATTCTACAAGTGCATTGGCGAGTTCTGGTGATGGGTTCGAGTTCAATAATGGTAAAAATACCATTCTCAGTGTCGGAATCATCACTAAATCTGCAAATAACTGATTGAACAAGTTTTGGTTGCCCGTTTGTGCGAGACGCAGCAAGAACTGCTCAGCAATCGCAGGATCTTGCAGTACGTGCCAGCTGCGACCAGCCAAACCAATCAATACTTCTTGGTGGCTTAAGCGCGGGCTAGCCAGAACTTGGTTAATTACGGCGTTGGTTGTGCTTTGCTCTGCGCCAGAAAGGGCACGTACCAGTGCTGACAGTAAGAACAGATCTGGCTCTTGACTGTTAATCTCATTCTCTGCCATTTCTTGTAAGCGTTGAGCGAGCTTGTCATTGATTTGCGTATGCTCAAGCGCCCCGAGAGTCGCGTATAGAGGTTCTGAAGGCAGCTTATTCAATGCTTTGCGAATCGCGACACCATTTTGTTGGCTGCCTAAACGAGCACACATATCAGTGATGCCTTGTAGGCCAACGGTTTTCCAGTTGTCCCAACCGAGTTCACCTGTGAAGTAATGTTGAGCGTGTTCGTAGTATTGGCTCGTCGCAAGATCTAAACCTGATCTTACTTGGCTATGGAACACGGCCATCTTGTCTTCAGAAGGCTTGAAGGTATATGGGTTGTTAGACAGCTTTTGTTGTTGCTCTTCGGTGATTTCGCCGTTCAAACGAGTGCCCATTGCTTCAATAACAAACTTTAGGAAGTTACCCACATCTCCTTGATGCAATAGGCCTCTTTCATCCAGTTTAAATTTTAGGAACCAAATCCAAGGTTGCTTGTGTTCGTTCCAGTAGCTAATCGCTAAGTGAGCTTGTTTCTGCAGTGGAAATGGGTACGGCTGTTTCCCCTGCTCAACATCAGAGAATAGGTTGTTGTCGATCTTTTGGATACGACGACCTAGATCGTAGATATCATATTGGCAACCGCTATTCTTTAGCAACTGAGTGAGCGTGTGAATGGTTTCCATAGTAATAAAGCTCCTAACTTTCTTTCCTAAATAGATGGTACTCTATGCCCCAATTTCAAGGTCACTAGATAAATAACTTGGTGAAAAATGACAGCTGCCACAAAGTTACCTCTTTTACTTCAACAATTAGAACAACAAATGCGCCAATGTTCTCTGTGGAGCACGTTTCCACCCTCGGATGAGGCGCTTGCGAGCATTGAACCTTTCGGGGTTGATTCGCTACAACCGGAAGAGTGGTTGCAGTGGATCTTTATCGTTAAGATCAACGCAATGATGGATGCCCAAATAAGTCTACCGAAAGGCTTTGCGATTCATCCTTATTTTAGTGAAGTGTGGAAAAATAAGGCAGACAAAGCTGAACTGCTAGTGACGATTCTGAGCATTGATGAGGTATGCGCGTAATGTTAGAGATCATTTATCAAGATGAGTATTTTGTCGCGGTGAATAAGCCTGCAGGTATGCTAGTGCATCGTTCATGGTTGGATAAACACGAAACGCAATTTGTTATGCAGACATTGCGCGATCAAATTGGTCAGCATGTATTTCCATTACACCGCTTAGACAGACCGACATCGGGTGTGTTGGTGTTTGCGTTGTCGAGTGAGGTTGCTTCACAGGTGATGCCAATGTTCGCTAATCATGAGATGCAAAAAACCTATCATGCGATTGTCCGTGGTTGGATAGAAGAGGGCGATACGCTCGATTATGCACTTAAGGTTGAGCTGGATAAGATCGCAGATAAGTTCGCGAAAGAAGACAAAGAAGCGCAAGAGGCAGTGACAGTCTATGAACCGCTAGCAAAAGTAGAAGTGCCATATTCAACAGGACGCTTTCCTACGAGCCGCTACTGCTTGGTTGAGATGATGCCAAAGACAGGTCGCAAACATCAGCTGCGTCGTCACATGGCTCATCTAAGACATCCGATTGTCGGTGATACTTCACATGGTGATGGTAAGCACAATCGACTGTTCCGTGATGATTTAGATTCGCATCGTTTGTTGTTGCACGCTTCTGAGCTTCGCTTTATCCATCCTTTCACAAAAGAAGAGTTGGTGATGAAGGCCAACCTTGATGAAACTTGGCTAAGGTTGTTTGAAACCTTTGAGTGGGATACTAACTTAATCGATGCTCAAACTTGCTTGTCTAAGTAAGTCTCGCGTGTTTAGGCAATCTCCAGTCTAAGTGAATAGAGAAAATAGAATAAAAAACAAAGGGCTGATAGTGATATCAGCCCTTTTTGTATCTGTATAACCTTAACGGCATAACTAATGTTGGTTAGTTAACAGTAATAGTTCGTCGCGGGATCATTTTAGCTTTTCTAGATCAGCTTCGATCTCAGCGATCTTGCTTGATACCACTTTCTCTAGATGGCGTAAGTCGGTAAGGATCTTCTGCTTCACATCCACCTCAGCCGTTGGCGTCGGTTTGGTGATTTTGTTGAGTTCATCAATCACAAGAGTGAGGTTGCGGTTAATCTCTGTCACTTCTTTGTATTGATTATTGCCACCGCTAACAAGCACACTTTTTACTTGTCGTGGGTACTTAAATTTAACGCTTTTCGCGAACAGTTCCCCTTTCTGCTTACGAAAGTAAATCTTCAGGATATCTTTGTGCGCTTCTTGGCGAAGGGAGTAACGTTCAATCTGTTTAGGTTCGTGGATACCTAAGCCAGTGAGGTTTGGATACATAAGCGACCTCTAGGTTATGAATGTAATACTTTTATGTAATTGACTTGATCAATGTAGCAGCCTAACGACGAGCTAGATAGTTGATATCTGTGAATTGATTGTAAGTTGTGGGCAAGATCGCTCTCTATCTTTGCCCACACTTATTTGGTTATTAAACCTGTTTTTAGACTGAATTCGCTTTCTAAGGTGCGAGTTCAGAAACGTGCTCGGTTAATCGTTCTCTTAGTGCCTGTTCTTGTTCTTCAGACAGCCTTCCTCCCGCTTCACTGGTCAGAATAAACAGATCCTCTGCTCGCTCACCTATGGTGGTGATTTTGGCACCGTGCAAGTTGATGTCTAGCTCCGCAAAGGTTGCACCGACTTGAGCCAATAACCCCGGCGTATCAAGAGCTCTTAACTCCATCAAGGTACGTTTCTTGCTCTTGGTTGGTAGGAACTCAACTAAGGTTTTGACCTTAAAGTGTTGCAAGTTACGTGGCGTGCGACGCGTCTTAATCTTAGTCGGGCGGCCATCAGTCAATACATGAGTCAGATGTTTAGCAACGGCTTTGTGTCTTGCTTCATCAATCGCTTCGCCGTGCTGGTCTAGTACGATAAAGGTATCCAAAACATGACCATCTTTGCTAACCATGACCTGCGCGTCATGAACGTTAAAGTTACGTCTGTCGAGTTCGGCAACCACGGTCGCAAACAGTGCTGCTTGGTCTTTACAATAAACGAACACTTCTGTGCCACCGCGCGTCGCTTTCTTACTGATCAGCACTAACGGTTGGCTTGGGTCTTCTAGGCGAAGTAAGTGTTCACAGTGCCAAGCGATTTGTTTATGTGTGTGACGCAAGAAATAATCGGCCTTAAAGCGTTGCCACAACACTTCAATCTCACGAGCGGTGAAGCCTTCTTTACGCAGCAGTGCTGATGCCATTTGTTGGTTGTGACGAATACGGTCTCTGACATCGACAGGGTTTTCCAAGCCGCGGCGCAGTGCTCGCTGCGTTGAGTGGAACAGCTCAGCTAACAGGGTTCGTTTCCAACTGTTCCATAGCTCAGGGTTAGTCGCACAGATATCGGCAACGGTTAAACAAACCAGTAGCTCGAGTGATTCTTCATCACGCACTTTTTTGGCGAATTCGGTGATCACATCTGGGTCGTAGATATCACGACGTTGAGCCGTTACTGACATCAATAGGTGATTTTGTACCAACCACGCGACTTGTTTGGCTTCAGGCTTCGATAGCCTGTGTTCAATACAGAAAGAGTAAGCCTCAACCGCACCTATCTCAGAGTGGTCTCCGCCGCGGCCTTTGCCGATGTCATGGAAGATAGCGGCAAGGATCAGCAACTCTTTCTTCTGTACTCGAGGATAGACTTCACAGCAGATAGGGTGCTTATCGTGGTTTTCGATTTGACCAAAGCGGTTGATGTGCTTGAGCAGGCGGATACTGTGCTCATCCACGGTGTAAACATGGAATAGGTCAAACTGCATCTGACCAACGATCTGGCTCCACTGCGGTAAGTACGCAGAGAGCACGCCCAATTTGTGCATTAAGCTAAAGGCTTTGTGCAGGGCATTAGGGTGGCGAACTAGATCCATGAACTTGTCACGAGCTTCAGGAATGGTATGCAGGAATCGGTTCAATCGACGGCGTGCCGTACGCAGTTGTCGCAATGTTGGTGGACTTACCCCTTCGATAGTCGAGTCATTGGCGATATGGATGAACATATCGAGAATGGTTTCTGGTCTTGCTTGGAATAGGGCAGGCTTGCGCGCTTCGATCAACGAACCTCGACGTTGGAAATCACTATCGAGAATTTCAGCGTCTTGGGTTTGACCGCCATTGATGATCGCTTGATCGAACAGCTTAAGCAGCATCTTATTCAGTTCAGCAACACGACGAAGGGTTCGGTAGAACTCTTTCATCATCATCTCAACACCACGGTTTCCTTCACCCGTATAACCCAGATGTTCAGCGACTTGAGCTTGATGCGCGAACGTTAAACGGTTGTCGTAACGGCGCAGTTCAATATGCAATGCAAAGCGAACACGCCATAAAAAATCTTGGCACTCAACGAGCTCACGATATTCAGCATCGGTCAGAAAGCCGTATTTGCTCATCTCTAACAAAGAGGTCGCGCCGAAGTGGCGACGCGCAACCCAGCTCAGGGTATGGATGTCTCTGAGCCCTCCCGGAGTCGATTTGATGTCCGGTTCTAAATTATAGGTGGTGTCGTGGTAGCGAGCATGACGCTCTCTCTGTTCTTGAATCTTGGCTTTGTAAAACGTCTCACTTGGCCAAAATGAATCGGAATGAATCTTCAGTTTTAGTTCTTGGAAAGTGTCTTCACTACCACATAACAATCGCGACTCTTGTAGGTTGGTCGCGACGGTTAAATCATCGGTGCCGATATCGAGACACTCAGTAATAGTTCGCACAGCATGGCCAACTTCGAGCTTTAAATCCCAAAGTAGAGTAATGAATTGACTGACCTTTTCACCAAGAGCTGGTGGTAGTGTTTTTTGCGAGACAATGAGAATATCAATGTCAGACAAAGGATGCAGTTCGCCACGACCATAACCACCCACTGCGACAAGTGAAATATGAGGCAGTTTGTTGAATCCGAAATTTTCCCACAAACGATTGAGAAGTAAATCCATGTATTCGGAGCGCAGTAGAACCAAATCGGTGACGGGATGGTGGTTCAGAAATTCATTTTTTTGATACTGCGTGAAGATCTCGAGCTGATTTTTTAATTCGCAGATTTCAATTTGTTCGTCATTGAACGTAAGAGGGCATTGATAAGGCATAGTCTGCTATCCGTGCAAGCAAATGAGAATAGTAAACAATTTAACAGAAGCTGATGGAAAATCGAAATTGAGTGGATAAAAAATATCCTCGACAATGCGAGGATATTTTTAAAAGGCTGATGCGCTCAGTTCGGTGAACTAAGCGTTCTTCATGATACGTGGGATTGTATCATCGCTGCGCAGTGTTAGTACTTCACAACCAGTATCAGTTACAACCAGAGTGTGCTCCCATTGAGCCGAGTTCTTGCTGTCTGCTGTGTATACTGTCCAGCTATCTTCGTCATCAAGACGACAGCCAAACTTACCCGCGTTGATCATTGGCTCGATAGTGAAGCACATGCCTGCTTTTAGCACGGTGCGATCGCTGTTCTTGTAGTGAACTACTTGTGGATCTTCGTGGAATTCAGAACCAATGCCGTGACCACAGTAATCTTTAACAATAGAGAACTTAGCGCGTGGGTTGTTCTTGTTGTTTGTTTTGATGTACTTCTCGATAGCAGTACCGATTTGACCAAGTTGAACACCTGGCTTAACTTGGCGCATGCCTTCGTAAAGTGCTTCTTGAGCAACCATGCACAGACGCTTGTTTGCAGGTGAAACCTCACCCACTAGGAACATCTTAGAGGTGTCACCGTGGTAGCCTTGAGGGCGAGTACTAAGATCGGCATTTGCGTCATCAGGGATGATAACTGTGATATCAACGTTCAGAATGTCGCCATCTTTGAGTACCGCAGGTTTGAATTGACCTGTGCTACCCGTTTCGTCTTGTGACGCGGGAATGCCGTGACACACAATATGATTGATAGACGTACAGATAGACTTAGGGAAACCGTGGTAATCGAGTGGCGCAGAGTATGCACCTTTTTCTAGAGCGTACTCATGACAAAGCGTATTGAGCTCTTCCGTCGTGGTACCCACTTGGATGTGAGGTTCGATCATCTCAATAATGTCAGCGGCCAGCTTGCCGGCGACGCGCATTTTTTCAATTTCTTCAGCAGTTTTAATTTTTACAGCCATTGCATATCTCTTAATTTGGTAGCACCTAAGTGTGCATATTGGGGCTATTCTATCAGTGCAGCAATTTAGCGCAACATTCCCATGCCCATACATTGCTGGTGGATACTGCTCAACGTGAGTGAATCGTGATCAATTTATTGAGACAGAAGTGAATGAATAGCGACACTATTTATAGGTGAAATTCGCCGATAGGGATCAGTATAGCAGTCGCCATTTTTAGAATTTTTTCTAGCCATAGATAGACAAAATATGGTATAAAGCGCGCCGGACATCAGGACTGTTTTCTCCAATTGGCGAAACAAGCTTTGTGTCCACTAACTTATTTCTTTAAATCACACACATTCCGACACATGTTCCGGGGTGCCTCAACAACATAGATAACGGCTGAAAAGTGGTTAGTTGTTAGGGGTCGGATTCATGGGGGATGTGGAGGCCTAACCCCATAGAGGATTTTAAAATGGCAACTGTATCAATGCGCGATATGCTTAAAGCTGGTGTTCACTTCGGTCACCAAACTCGTTACTGGAACCCAAAAATGAAGCCATTCATCTTTGGTGCTCGTAACAAAGTACATATCATCAACCTAGAAAAAACTGTACCAATGTTCAACGACGCTCTAGCTGAAATTGCTAAAGTTGGCGAGAAGAAAGGTAAAGTTCTTTTTGTTGGTACTAAGCGCGCTGCATCTGAAGCTGTTAAAGAAGCTGCTATCAACAGCAACCAGTTCTACGTTAACAACCGCTGGTTAGGCGGTATGCTAACGAACTACAAAACTGTTCGTCAGTCTATCAAGCGTCTGAAAGAACTTGAAGCGCAAGCTCAAGACGGTACTTTCGACAAGCTTACTAAGAAAGAAGCTCTAATGCGTACTCGTGAAATGGAGAAGCTAGAGAAATCTCTTGGTGGTATTAAGAACATGGGCGGCCTTCCAGACGCTCTATTCGTAATCGATGCTGATCACGAACACATCGCAGTTAAAGAAGCAAACAACCTAGGTATCCCAGTTTACGCTGTAGTTGATACTAACTCTAACCCAGACGGCGTTGACTTCGTTATCCCAGGTAACGATGATGCAATCCGTGCAGTACAGCTTTACCTAAACGCTGCTGCAGACGCGGTTAAAGAAGGTCGTAACAAAGATGTTGCTGCTGTAGCTGCTGAAAAAGACGGTTTTGTAGAAGCTGAATAATAGCGGCTCTGAGCCATATTTAGTTCATATTAAGCGGTCATAATCGGTGGCTTAACGGACTGAATACAGTCAATATCAGGGGCCAATTAATTAGGCCCCTGTTTTTTATCTTTTTTAGAATTTACTGAGGAATAGAGAATGGCAACTGTAACTGCAGCTCTAGTTAAAGAACTTCGTGAACGCACAGCTGCGGGCATGATGGAATGTAAAAAAGCACTTGTTGCTGCTGAAGGCGACATCGAGCTAGCAATTGAAAACATGCGTAAATCTGGCGCAGCGAAAGCAGCTAAAAAAGCTGGTAACGTTGCTGCTGAAGGCGCAATCATCATCAAAGAAGCAAACGGCGCAGCTGCTCTTCTTGAAGTTAACTGCCAAACTGATTTCGTAGCTAAAGATGCAGGTTTCCTTGCATTCGCTAACGAAGTTGCTGAAGTTGCTCTAGCAGAACGTCTAGAAATCGCTGCTCTTCAAGCTAAATTTGAAGAAGCGCGTATTGCACTAGTAACTAAGATCGGTGAAAACATCAACATCCGTCGCGTACAATTCGTTGAAGGTGTTGCACTAGCTTCTTACCGTCACGGCGAGAAAATCGGTGTTGTTGTTGCTGGTGAAGGCGAAGCTGAAACGCTTAAGCACGTTGCAATGCACGTTGCTGCATCACGTCCTGAGTTCCTAAACCCAGAAGACGTACCTGCAGACGTAGTTGAGAAAGAAAAAGCAGTTCAAGTTGAAATCGCTATGAACGAAGGCAAACCAGCTGAAATCGCAGAGAAAATGGTTGTTGGCCGTATGAAGAAATTCACGGGCGAAATCTCTCTAACTGGTCAAGCTTTCATCATGGAGCCTAAGCAAACTGTTGGCGCTATCCTGAAAGAGAAAGGCGCTTCAGTATCTGACTTCGTACGTCTAGAAGTTGGTGAAGGCATCGAGAAAGCGGCTGAAATGAGCTTCGCTGACGAAGTTGCTGCGGTACAAAAAGGTTAATCCTTAGCGTATTGTTTGAAAAAGACCGTGGCAAATGCTGCGGTCTTTTTATGAATAATGAATTATTTCCGACTTTTAGCTGTTATGAATGCAAATTGAGCTCTTCAGTTTTTATCCATGACTGTTAATCATCAACTCTTTGGAAGGTAAACTCCATGACTACGAACCCTAAACCAGTGTATCAACGTATTCTGTTAAAACTTAGCGGTGAAGCGCTACAAGGCGAAGAAGGTTTTGGTATTGACCCAACGATCCTTGATCGTATGGCTCAAGAAGTAAAAGAATTGGTTGAACTAGGCGTTCAAGTTGGTGTTGTTATCGGTGGCGGTAACTTGTTCCGTGGTGCTGGTCTTGCTGAAGCTGGCATGAACCGCGTTGTTGGTGACCACATGGGTATGCTTGCAACGGTAATGAACGGCCTTGCAATGCGTGACGCTCTTCACCGTGCTTACGTAAACGCACGTGTAATGTCTGCAATCCCTCTTAAAGGTGTGTGTGACGACTACAACTGGGCAGATGCAATCAGCCAACTACGTCAAGGTCGCGTTGTGATCTTCTCTGCTGGTACGGGTAACCCATTCTTCACTACGGATTCTGCTGCATGTCTACGTGGTATCGAAATCGAAGCTGACGTAGTTCTAAAAGCGACAAAAGTAGATGGTGTATTTACTTCTGACCCTGTAGCAAACCCAGACGCAGAGTTGTATGATACGTTGTCTTACAACACGGTTCTTGATAAAGAACTTAAAGTAATGGACTTGGCTGCATTTACGCTAGCACGTGATCACAAAATGCCAATCCGTGTATTTAACATGAATAAACCAGGCGCACTACGTCGCGTGGTTATGGGTGAAACTGAAGGTACATTAATCAGCGACGCTGACTAATTTTTCGGGCTTACTGAGGTGTTGTACCTTGGTAAGCTTATCCTTATCACTCCAAATAAAAAGCTTTCTTGAAGAAAGAACATAATCAAGGTGAAATTGTGATTAACGAAATCAAAAAAGACGCTCAAGAGCGCATGGTAAAAAGTGTTGATGCACTAAAAAACAGCCTGCAAAAGATTCGTACAGGCCGTGCGCACCCGAGCCTACTTTCTGGTCTTACTGTTGAGTACTACGGTGCTCCAACGCCTTTGACTCAAGTAGCTAACGTTATCGCTGAAGATGCACGTACACTAGCTATTACAGTGTTTGATAAAACACTGACTCCTCTAGTTGAAAAAGCAATCCTGACATCTGACCTAGGCCTAAACCCTATGTCTGCGGGTACAGTTATCCGTGTTCCACTTCCACCGCTAACGGAAGAGCGTCGTAAAGACCTAGTTAAAATCGTTCGTGGCGAAGCTGAAGGTGGCCGTGTTGCTATCCGTAACATCCGTCGTGACGCGAATGGCGATCTAAAAGCACTTCTTAAAGATAAAGAAATCTCTGAAGATGAAGATCGTAAAGCACAAGACGAAATTCAAAAGCTAACTGACGCTGCGGTTAAGAACGTAGACGAAGTTCTAGCTGTTAAAGAAAAAGAGTTGATGGAAGTTTAATTTTCCATATTCTTTTCTTTCCGGAAAAACGCTGTACTCACGGTGCAGCGTTTTTTTATGCTACTCTGTTCGACTATTAGAATTTGATTCACTCTTTTATGCATAATTCTCAAGCGTTCACAGACTCTCTTCCTAAACACATTGCTATCATTATGGATGGTAATGGTCGCTGGGCAAAAGCTAAGGGCAAGCCTCGCGTCTTTGGCCATAAAAACGGTGTTCAAGCCGTTCGTAAAACTATCTCTTCTGCAGCCAGACTTGGCATTAAAGCCGTTACTCTTTTTGCGTTTAGTAGCGAGAACTGGCGTCGTCCTGAAGAAGAAGTCGGTATCTTGATGGAACTGTTTATTTCAGTGCTGTCGAGTGAAGTTAAAAAGCTTCATAAAAATAATCTACAACTTCGTGTTATTGGTGATAAAAGTCGTTTCAATGATCGACTACAAAAGAAGATAGAAGAAGCGGAAGCTTTGACTAGCACTAATACTGGTATGGTTATTAATATTGCAGCTAACTACGGCGGTAAGTGGGATATTCAGCAAGCAATGACCTCTATTGCTCAACAGGTAAAGTCTGGCGATATTAATGTAGATGACATTGATGAAGCTATGATTACACAGCACCTGACGATGGCAGATATTCCTGAGGTTGATCTACTTATCCGTACCAGTGGCGAATGCCGCATTAGTAATTTTATGCTTTGGCAGTTGGCTTACGCCGAAATGTATTTCACTGAACAATTCTGGCCAGACTTTAATGAAGACAGCTTAGTAGAAGCTGTGACTTGGTTTGTTAACCGTGAGCGTCGTTTTGGATGCACCGGTGAGCAAATTAAAGCTTTGATGGACAGTTAATAAGGATTTTTTGGTTTGAAACAACGAATTATTACGGCGTTGATTTTAGCTCCCCTAGTTATTCTAGGTATTTTCGAGTTATCACTTCCTACATTTATTCTTTCACTAGCGGTAATCTCGCTATTGGGTTTTTGGGAGTGGACTCAGTTTGTGGAAAGCAAATCGCGTTATTTAGCGTTGATTCCAACGGTTGTGGTTAGTGCTGCAAGTTTTTCTTTTATCCCTTTTGATGCATTTAGCCTTAATAACTTGTCTACTGCTCACTACGCCATTCTAACGATTGGCTCGATTTGGTGGGTAATCGCGAGTGGCATGGCGGTGACTTATCCTAAGTCTATGCCTGCATGGAAAGACTCTTCTCTTCTTCGTCACGCCTTTGGTGTGCTGACTCTGCTGCCATTCTTCTGGAGTGTGGTTATCCTGCGTGCTAACGGTATCGATGCTGATCCTTACCACGGTGCTAAACTGGTGATGTTTGTTTGCTTGCTTGTTTGGGCTGCAGATAGCGGCGCATACTTTTCAGGAAAGAGTTTTGGTAAGCGTAAAATGGCACCAGCGGTAAGCCCTAATAAGACGATTGAAGGTCTTATCGGTGGCATTATTACTGCGGTGATCGTGGCTTGGATCTTTGCTGACTTGTTTGACATCCAATTCACAAGCCCACTTCACATGATTGTTATTACCCTTGTGACCGTTGTTATTTCTGTTCTAGGTGACCTTGTTGAAAGCATGTTTAAGCGTGTTTCTGGGGTGAAAGACAGCAGTAATCTGATTCCTGGTCATGGTGGTATACTAGATAGAATAGATAGCTTAACGGCTGCATTCCCTGTCTTTGCTCTGCTTTATTTAGCATTCTAATAAAAAAGGGCAGTGATTCTGCCCTTTATTACATTTCTACGGTCATATGTGATGCGAAATCTAACTATCCTTGGCGCTACCGGCTCAATTGGTGCAAGTACACTAAAAGTCGTTGAGCAAAACCCAGATCTCTATTCAGTGGTTGCACTGGCTGCAGGCTCGAATGTTGAAAAGATGCTGGCGTTAGTTGAAAAGTGGCAACCAAGCTATGTTGCTATGGCTTGCTCTGATGCAGCGTCTCAACTGACTGAAGTGTTGTCCGTGAGTTACCCTAACGTAAAAGTACTTTCAGGCACTGAAGGCATGTGTCAGGTTGCTTCTCTAGAGGAAGTGGACACGGTAATGGCCGCGATTGTTGGTGCCGCTGGTTTACTTCCTACTATGTCTGCGGTTAAAGCGGGCAAGCGTATCTTGCTTGCAAACAAAGAAGCTTTGGTGATGTCTGGGCAGTTGTTTATCGACGCCGTGGAAAAATACGGTGCAGAGCTGCTTCCTGTCGATAGCGAGCATAATGCTATTTTCCAATGCCTTCCGCAGAACGTACAAACTAACCTAGGCCGCTGTAACCTTGAAGAAAACGGCATTAACCATATTCTTCTGACTGGTTCTGGTGGTCCTTTCCGTTATACCGATGTGGCTGAACTCGAATCAGTGACTCCTGAACGCGCAATTGCACACCCTAACTGGTCTATGGGGCCTAAGATCTCTGTCGATTCTGCGACTATGATGAATAAAGGGCTAGAGTACATTGAAGCGAAATGGCTATTTAATGCTTCTCAGGAGCAGTTAAAGGTCATCATTCACCCGCAGTCTGTGATTCACTCGATGGTTCAGTACAAGGATGGCTCTGTGCTTGCTCAAATGGGCGAACCAGATATGGCAACGCCAATCGCTTTGACGATGTCTTACCCTAATCGTACCGAGGCGGGTGTTAAGCCTTTAGACTTTACTAAAGTGGGTGAGCTTACCTTCTTAGAACCAGATTTCAGTCGTTACCCGTGTTTGAGGTTAGCGATTGAAGCGTGCTACTTAGGTCAGCATGCGACAACAGCCATTAATGCAGCAAACGAGATCGCGGTCGATGCTTTCTTGAACAATCAGGTGAAGTTTACCGATATTGCTGTCATTAACGAACACGTTATGAGCAAAGTATGTGAACAACATAACTCTGAGGGTTTAGATAGCTTGGAAAGCCTTCTCGAGCTCGATAATATGTCTCGTCAAATAGCCATTCAATTTATTAAAGAGCAGCTAGCATGAGTGGAATTCTGTGGAACTTCGCATCTTTTATCGTAGCGCTTGGCATTCTGGTTGCTGTTCATGAGTTTGGACACTTCTGGGTCGCTCGTCGTTGTGGTGTGAAAGTTGAAAAATTCTCGATTGGTTTTGGTAAATCAATCTGGAGTAAAGTGGGCCGTGATGGTACTGAATACAGCTTGTCAGTGATTCCACTGGGCGGCTACGTTAAGATGCTCGATGGTCGTGTTGACGATCTTTCTGAAGATCAACAGCAATACGCTTTCGACAAGAAGCCGCTTTGGAAACGAACGGCGATTGTGGGTGCAGGCCCTGCATTCAACTTTATCTTTGCGGTGTTCGCGTATTGGTTAGTATTTTTGATTGGCGTACCCGCGGTTAAGCCCGTGATTGGTGAAGTCACTCCACAATCTATTGCTGCACAAGCCGGAATTGAAACTGGAATGGAACTTAAATCTATTTCAGGAATCAAAACCGCAGATTGGGAATCAGTCAATATGGGGTTGATATCGCACATTGGTGATCAATCCATGACAGTGACGGTTGCTTCTCAAGACGACATCGGCTTTGAGCAACAAATGACATTGGATATTTCAGACTGGTCGTTCAACCCAGAAACTGAATCTGCAATGACAACGCTGGGCTTTAGACCGTATTCTCCAGAGATATCGACCGTACTGGCTCAAATCATTGATGATGGCGCTGCATACGATGCAGGTCTTGAAGCTGGCGATAAAATTGTTGAGATTAACGGGCAACCTATTGAACAGTGGCAGTCGGTTGTTGAGTTAATTCGTGCTAATCCAATGACATCATTGGACTTGGTCGTATTGCGAAATGGTGCCGAGCAGTCATTGGTTATGACACCAAAAAGTCGAGAGCTTTCTGATGGTTCGACAATCGGCTATGCAGGTATTGCTCCGGAAGTCGCAGAATGGCCAGAAGATTATCGCTTTGAGTTACAATTTGGTGTAATTGAGTCTGTAGGAAAAGCATTTGATAAAACAGGTCAAATCATTGGATTGACACTGACAATGCTTAAGAAGCTCATCGTTGGTGATGTTGGCTTAAACAACTTGAGTGGCCCTATTTCAATCGCTAAAGGTGCAGGTACAACCGCCGATTATGGTCTGGTTTACTTCTTGGGCTTTTTGGCTCTGATTAGTGTTAACTTAGGGATTATTAATTTGGTTCCGCTGCCTATGCTTGATGGCGGACATTTGCTGTTTTTCGCTATTGAGGCCGTTACTCGTAAACCGGTACCTGAGAAAGTTCAGGAAATGGGATACAGAGTGGGAGGGGCAATCCTCTTCTCATTGATGGCTCTGGCAATATTTAACGATTTTACTCGTCTGTGAATGGTTTCTCACAGGCATTGGTAGTAGCAAGGAATAATTAGAATAAGTATGGCGATTAAGCAAATTCTGTTCGCAAGTCTATTGGCCACTAGTGTGGCTGCGAACGGAGCACAAAACTTTGTAGTTCAAGATATCAAGATCGAAGGTTTACAGCGTGTTGCACTTGGTGCAGCTCTACTGAAAATGCCAGTACGTATTGGCGATGAAGTGGATGAAAGCGATGTGTCTGAGATCATTCGTGCATTGTATGCTTCGGGCAACTTTGAGGACGTTAAAGTCCTTCGTGATGAAGGTGTATTGATTGTTCAAGTTCAAGAACGACCGACCATCGCAAGCATCTCATTCTCTGGTAATAAAGCGATTAAAGAAGAACAGCTTCAGCAGAACCTAGATGCGTCTGGTGTTCGTGAAGGTGAAGCCCTTGACCGTACTACGCTGAGTAACATTGAAAAAGGCCTTGAAGATTTTTACTACAGTGTTGGTAAGTACAACGCGACAGTAAAAGCGGTTGTGACACCTCTGCCACGTAACCGTTCTGACCTTAAGTTTGTGTTTACTGAGGGCGTATCCGCTAAGATTCAGCAAATCAACTTTATCGGTAATGAAGTCTTCTCTGACTCTGAACTGCTTAGTCGTTTCAATCTGAATGTTGATGTTGCATGGTGGAATTTCCTTGCGGATGAAAAATACCAAAAGCAAGTATTAGCCGGTGATATCGAAGCGCTGAAATCTTACTACCTTGACCGTGGTTACCTTAAGTTTAAGGTTGACTCTACGCAGGTGGCGATCTCTCCAGACAAAAAAGGTGTTTACATCACGCTTGGCCTCGATGAAGGCGAAGCCTACACCGTTAAAGATGTCTCTTTCCGTGGTGAATTAATCGGTCGTGAGGCTGACTTCGAAGCGTTAGTGCCATTCGAAGACGGCGATACGTACAACGGTTCTTCGGTAACGTCTTTGGAAGAGAACGTAAAACGAATTCTTGGTGAATCTGGCTACGCGTACCCACAAGTTCGCACGATTCCTGAATTTGACGATGAGACCAAAGAAGTGTCGTTGGTTATCAATGTAGAAGCGGGCAGCCGTATCTATGTTCGTGATATTCGATTCACGGGTAACAACTCAACGAAAGACGAAGTACTGCGTCGTGAAATGCGTCAAATGGAAGGCAGCTGGCTTAACTCTAAGTCCATTGATACCGGTAAGAGCCGTCTTAACCGTTTAGGTTTCTTTGAAACGGTTGATGTACAAACAGTGCGTGTTCCTGGCAGTGAAGACCAAGTTGATTTGGTTTACAACGTTAAGGAAGCGAACTCAGGCAGTATCAACTTTGGTGTCGGCTACGGTACTGAATCTGGTGTGAGTTTCCAAGTTGGCCTGCAACAAGACAACTTTGCGGGCTCTGGTAACCGTGTTGGCGTAAGTGCCATGATGAACGATTACCAAAAAAACGTGAGCTTAGACTACCGTGACCCATACTGGAACCTGGATGGTGTGAGCTTAGGCGGTAAGATCTTCTACAACGAATTTGAAGCCTCTGAAGCGGGCATCGTCGACTATACCAACCAAAGTTACGGTACCAGCCTAACATGGGGTTTCCCTATGGATGAGCTGAACCGTATCGAGTTTGGTGTGGGCTATACGCACAACAAGATCGGTAACGTACCGACTTATATCCAAGTTGAACAGTTCGCGAGAAGTATCGACCAATACGGTGACGAGCACATCTTAACCGATGACTTCGATATCAATATCTCTTGGACGCGTAACAACTTGAACCGTGGTTTCTTCCCAACAGAGGGTAACCACCAACGTGCTTTCGCTAAAATGACGGTACCAGGCTCTGATGCTCAGTACTTCAAAATGCAGTACGATGTAAAACATTACATCCCGCTGACCAAAAAGCATGAGTTCACACTATTGATGCGTGGCCGATTAGGCTATGGTAATGGTTATGGTCAAACAGATGGTAACGATAACTTGTTCCCATTCTACGAGAACTACTACGCAGGTGGTTTTACAACCCTACGTGGCTTTGGTTCTAACTCAGCTGGCCCGAAAGCCGTTTACGGAAGCAGCACAGGTAACAACCCAACCTATGATACCGCTACTGATGATTCAGTGGGTGGTAACGCGGTTGCCTTAGCAAGCTTAGAGTTAATTGTACCAACGCCGTTTGCTTCTGATGAAGCGCGCAGCCAGATTCGAACCAGTGTTTTCTTCGACATGGCAAGTGTATGGGACACAGAGTTCGTAGACCGCGGCGCACCAAATAGTGGCAGCCAGTACTACTACGATTACTCTGACCCAACAAATTACCGTTCATCTTATGGTGCCGCTCTTCAATGGATGTCACCAATGGGCCCACTGGTTTTCTCTCTAGCGAAACCAATTAAAGTTTACGAAGGTGATGATGAAGAGTTCTTCACATTTACCATTGGTAGAACTTTCTAATATTTAAAGGACAATATTTTGAAAAATATGATTAAAGCAGCAGGTTTAGGCCTTGTAGTTCTTAGCTCTTCTTTCTTTGCAACAGCTGCTGAAGCTGCGCAAAAAGTGGGTTATGTAAACACTGCACAAGTATTCCAGGCTCTACCTCAGCGTGAAGTTGTTCTTCAAAAAATGCAGGAAGAGTTCAAAGATAAAGCGGCTGAGCTACAGAGCATTCAAGCTGAAGCGAAAACCAAGATTGAAAAGCTTAAGCGTGATGGCGAGCTACTAGGTCCTGAAGAAGTTGAGAAGCTTCGTATCGAAGTTGGCCAACTAGACAGCAAGTACAAAATCAAAGCTCAAGCATTAGAAAAAGCAAGTCAACGTCGTGAAGCACAAGAGAAGCAGAAGCTGTTCAAAGTGATTCAAGATGCTGTAACTAAAGTTGCAGAGAAAGAAGGCTACGACATGATCGTTGATATTCAAGCTCTACAATACGGTAAGCCTGAATACAACATCTCTGAGCAAGTAATTAAATCACTGAAATAAGTTTTATGAAGAACCTGACTTTAGCCGAATTGGCAACGATTACTGGGGGAGAGCTACACGGAGACGGTACGATTACCGTCTCAGCAGTCGCTCCTATGGATAAAGCGCAAGAAGGTAACATTACGTTCCTTTCTAACGTGAAGTACAGCAAGCACCTAGGTGACTGTAAAGCGTCCGCTATTATGGTTAAAGAGAGTGAGCGCGAATTGTGTAAGACCAACGTTATTGTGGTTAGTGACCCTTACGTTGCTTTTGCTAAGGTTGCTCAAGCGCTTGATACTACTCCTGCACCCGCAGCGGCTATTGCTGATTCTGCTTCAATCTCTAGCGATGCAACTATTGGACAAAATGTGTCTATTGGTGCGAACGCTGTGATTGAGTCTGGTGTAGTACTTAGTGATGATGTGATCATCGGTGCTGGTTGCTTTATTGGTAAAAATGCAAAAATTGGCGCAGGCACTAAGCTGTGGGCTAACGTAAGTGTTTACCATGAAGTTGTGATTGGTGAAGCATGTCTGATCCAATCAAGTACTGTTATTGGCTCTGATGGCTTTGGTTATGCGAACGAGAAAGGCGAATGGGTTAAGATCCCGCAAGTCGGCTCTGTTCGCATTGGTAACCGCGTAGAAATTGGCGCGTGTACTACCATCGACCGCGGCGCATTAGATGACACAATCATCGAAGACAACGTTATCCTAGATAACCAACTTCAAATTGCTCACAATGTTCACATCGGATATGGTTCAGCTCTTGCTGGTGGTACTATCATTGCAGGCAGCACGACGATAGGTAAGTACTGTATTATTGGTGGTGGTTGTGTGATTAATGGTCACATTGAAATCGTTGACGGCGTTACAATCACCGGTATGGGGATGGTAATGCGCAGCATCACTGAGAAAGGCATGTACTCTTCGGGTATTCCTTTACAGCCAAATAAAGACTGGCGTAAAACAGCGACGCGAGTTCATCGTATTGATGAAATGAACAAGCGTTTGAAAACCGTTGAAAAACTTATTGAGAAGAGCGCGGAATCATAATTCCAGCATTTCTAATAAAAGGCTCGCGTACAGCGAGTCTTTTTCGTTTATAATCCTTCTAATTAAATAAAGAATATACATAGGAATACGACTTTGACTACTGAACAGACAACGATGAACATTACTGAAATTCAGGAACTACTACCTCATCGCTACCCATTCTTAATGGTTGATCGTGTGACTAGCTTTGAAAAAGAAAAAACACTGACCGCAATTAAGAATGTTTCTGTTAACGAACCTCAGTTCACAGGCCACTTCCCTCAGCTTCCTGTATTCCCAGGCGTGTTGATCTTAGAAGCAATGGCACAAGCAACAGGCCTTCTAGCATTCAAATCTTTCGGTGCGCCTTCTGGCAACGAGTTGTACTACTTCGCTAGCGTAGATAAAGCTAAATTCCGTAAGCCAGTAGTACCAGGTGACCAACTGGTTATCGAAGTTGAATTCTTAAAAGAACGTCGTGGCATCGCATCGTTTAATGGTGTTGCTAAGGTTGACGGCGTAGTTGTATGTTCAGCTGAACTTAAATGTGCTCGTAGAGAGTTTTAATATGATTCATGAAACAGCGAAAATTCACCCGGCAGCAGTAATCGAAGGTGATGTAACTATCGGTGCTAACGTGACGGTTGGGCCTTTCACTTACATTGCTGGTAACGTGACAATTGGTGACGACACTGAAGTGATGTCGCACGTTGTGATCAAAGGTCACACAACCATTGGTAAAGAAAATCGTATCTTCCCACACGCTGTTATCGGTGAAGAAAACCAAGATAAGAAATACGGCGGCGAAGACACAACAGTTGTAATCGGTGATCGCAACGTAATTCGTGAAGCGGTTCAAATCCATCGTGGTACGGTTCAAGACAAAGCAACCACAGTGATTGGTGATGACAACTTACTTTGTGTTAATGCTCACGTAGCGCACGATGTTATTGTTGGTAACCACACTCACATTGGTAACAACGCTATTCTTGGCGGTCATGTAACGGTTGGCGACTACGCTGGTGTTATGGCACTTTCTGCGATTCACCCATTCTGCTCAATTGGTGCTTACGCATACATTGGTGGTTGTTCTGCAGTTGTTCAAGATGTACTGCCGTACGTGCTTGCACAGGGTAACCACGCGGCTCCATTCGGTCTTAATCTAGTAGGTTTGAAGCGTAACGGATTTGAAAAACCTGAAATTCGTGCACTACAGAAGGCGTACAAAGAGTTATACCGTTCAGGTAAAACACTTGAAGAAGCGAAAGTGGCTTTAGTTGAAATGGCAAAAGAGTTTACTTCGGTAGCGCCTATGCTTGAAATGCTAGAGAACTCTGAGCGCGGTATTATTCGTTAATACTCGATATGGTTATGTACCAATCAATGTGAGTATGGCAATAACTACTTCATCAGAATGGTATAACAAAAAGATCGCTACTCGTTAGGCGGTCTTTTTTGTTTTAGGCAACAAGGGAATTGAAAAACTATGGCACA
This sequence comes from Vibrio sp. 10N.239.311.G01, assembly GCF_041465805.1. Classification (NCBI taxonomy): domain Bacteria; kingdom Pseudomonadati; phylum Pseudomonadota; class Gammaproteobacteria; order Vibrionales; family Vibrionaceae; genus Vibrio; species Vibrio sp. 10N.239.311.G01. The sequence goes on along the minus strand of NZ_JBFSRM010000003.1, from coordinate 107,413 downwards.
GCAAGAAGCAGCAACCAATAGCTCGGACTTCGTTTCGAATGAACCATTGCGCGTAGGCATTGTTGTCGGCGAACTGTCTGGCGATACGCTTGGTGAAGGCTTTATCAAAGCGATCAAATCACAATACCCGAATGCAGAGTTCGTTGGCATTGGCGGGCCGAAAATGAAAGCCCTTGGTTGTGAGTCTCTTTTCGAGATGGAAGAGCTGGCCGTTATGGGCTTAGTTGAAGTGCTTGGCCGTTTACCTCGCTTGTTAAAAGTAAAAGCAGAGCTGGTTAAGTATTTCACTCAAAATCCACCCGATGTCTTTGTCGGTATCGACGCGCCCGATTTCAACCTAAGGCTTGAGTTAGACCTTAAGAACGCTGGTATCAAAACGGTGCATTACGTGAGCCCTTCAGTGTGGGCTTGGCGTCCAAAGCGTATCTTTAAAATCGACAAAGCAACCGACTTAGTCTTGGCTTTCTTGCCGTTCGAAAAAGCGTTCTACGATAAATATAACGTTGCCTGTGAGTTTGTTGGTCACACGTTGGCAGACGCGATTCCTTTAGAGCCTAGTAAACAAGATGCTCGAGAGCTGTTAGGTCTTGATCAAGACAAGCAGTGGTTAGCCGTATTACCGGGTAGCCGTGGTGGTGAGATGGGTTTGATTGCTCAGCCATTTATCGAAACTTGCCAACGTATCAAGCAGAAGTATCCGGATATCAATTTTGTTGTTGCGCTCGTTAACGAGCAGCGTAAAAAGCAGTTTACTGAAATCTGGCAATCGACCGCACCTGAGCTTGAATTCACGTTAGTCGAAGATACGGCAACCAACGTGATTACCGCCGCTGATTCTGTGCTCTTGGCTTCAGGTACCGTGGCTCTTGAATGTATGTTGCTTAAACGCCCTATGGTGGTTGGTTACAAAGTAAATAAGCTGACGGGTTACATTGTTAAGAAGTTGGCGATCACTGAGTTTGTGTCACTGCCGAATATTTTGGCTGGTGAAGAGATCGTGAAAGAGCATATTCTTGAAGAGTGCCACCCAGACTTTTTGTTCCCGTCTGTCGATAAAATGCTATCAGCCGATAACAGTGCCTTGATCAAACGCTTTACCGAGATGCATCACTGGATCCGCAAAGACGCAGACAAACAAGCCGCTAACGCAGTATTGAAATTGATTGACCGACCTTTTGTTGAAGCATAAAGCGCTTATTTACAGAACATTAAGAGATTAGTTATGGCAGTAAAAGAAAAAAAAGAGCTTCCTCCATTTGAATACCCGCAAGGTTACCAGCTGTTTGCTGGCGTGGATGAAGTAGGGCGTGGCCCTTTGGTTGGCGACGTGGTGACCGCTGCGGTTATCCTTGATCCAAACAACCCAATCGAAGGCTTGAACGACTCAAAGAAATTGTCTGAGAAAAAGCGTCTTGCGTTACTTCCTGAAATCAAAGAGAAAGCTTTGGCGTGGTCTGTCGGTCGTTGTTCTCCACAAGAAATTGATGAGTTGAATATTCTGCAAGCGACGATGGTTGCTATGCAGCGAGCTATCGCGGGGTTGAGCGTTCAACCTGATATGGCGTTGATAGATGGAAACCGAGTCCCAGAACTGCCGATGGATGGTCTTGCGATTGTGAAGGGGGACTTGCGAGTGGCTGAAATCAGTGCGGCGTCTATTATCGCAAAAGTCGTTCGTGACCAAGAGATGGAAGATCTTGATAAACTTCATCCAGAGTTTGGTTTTGCTAAGCATAAAGGTTACCCGACCAAAGCGCATTTCGAAGCGATTGAAAAACATGGTGTAACCGAGCATTACCGCAAGAGCTTTAAGCCAGTAAAACGTATTCTTGGTATAGATTAGAGCTTTACGTTAACTAGAGCTTAGCATCGAATAAAGTTGCTAACTTGTATTAGAAAAAAATAGAATACACACAGTTGTAATCCTAGGCTCAAACCTAGAACTCAGGAAAAATAATGTCAGATCCAAAATTTGTTCACCTACGCGTACACAGTGACTTTTCGATGGTGGATGGCCTATCCAAGGTGCCACCATTAGTTAAAAAAGTCGCTGAAATGGGTATGCCTGCTCTAGCATTGACCGACTTTACCAACCTGTGTGGTTTAGTGAAGTTTTACGGTACTGCCCATGGGTGTGGGGTTAAACCTATTATTGGTGCTGACTTCTTGATGCAGTCTCCAGAATTCGGTGACGAGTTGACCAAGCTCACCGTTATCGCAACGAACAATAAAGGTTATAACAATCTAACGTTACTCATCTCAAAAGCTTACCTTCGTGGTCATGTTCAACATCAGCCTGTTATTGATAAAGAGTGGCTAATTGAGAATGCAGAAGGCCTGATCATTCTATCGGGCGCCAAAGAAGGTGAGATTGGTAAGGCGTTGCTGAAAGGTAACCGTGACTTGGTTGCAAGCAGCGTCGAGTTTTACAAAACGTACTTCGCCGATCGTTTTTACTTGGAACTGATTCGTACCGGACGACCAGATGAAGAGTCATACTTACACTTTGCGTTAGAGCTTGCTGAACAGGAAGACCTGCCTGTTGTCGCAACCAACGAAGTGGTTTTTCTAACTGAAGACCTGTTTGATGCTCACGAAATCCGCGTGGCGATTCATGATGGTTTCACTATGGTCGATCCTCGTCGCCCTAAGAACTACAGCGCGCAGCAATATCTACGTAGTGAAGAAGAGATGTGTGAGCTGTTCTCAGACATTCCTGAAGCACTTGAGAACAGTGTTGAGATTGCTAAGCGTTGTAATGTAACGGTTCGTCTGGGCGAGTACTTCCTGCCTAACTTCCCAACGGAAGGTTTGGCGATTGAAGACTTCTTGATCAAGAAATCTGAAGAAGGCCTTGAGCGACGTCTAGCGTTCCTATTCCCAGATGAAAAAGTGCGTGCTGAGCGCAGACCGGAATACGATGAGCGACTCAAGATTGAGCTCGAAGTTGTTAACAACATGGGTTTCCCAGGTTACTTCTTGATCGTAATGGAGTTCATCCAGTGGTCAAAAGACAACGATGTGCCAGTAGGTCCTGGCCGTGGTTCTGGTGCCGGCTCTCTAGTCGCTTACGCCTTGGATATCACCGATCTCGATCCACTTGAATACGATCTACTTTTCGAACGTTTCTTGAACCCAGAACGTGTATCCATGCCCGATTTCGATATCGACTTCTGTATGGATAAGCGTGACCAAGTTATTGATCACGTGGCTGAAATGTACGGTCGTGATGCCGTTTCTCAGATCATCACCTTTGGTACCATGGCGGCAAAAGCGGTAATCCGCGATGTAGGCCGTGTATTGGGCCACCCGTTTGGTTTCGTCGATCGAATTTCAAAGCTTGTACCGCCAGACCCGGGTATGACGCTAGAGAAAGCATTCCTTGCTGAACCTGCATTGCCAGAGCTTTACGATGGCGATGAAGAAGTTCGTGAGCTGATTGATAAGTGTCGCATCCTTGAAGGTTGTACGCGAAATGCCGGTAAGCACGCAGGTGGTGTTGTTATCTCACCCACCACGATCACCGATTTTTCGCCAATCTATGCCGACGCAGAAGGTAACTTCCCAGTAACGCAGTTCGATAAGAATGACGTTGAAACGGCTGGCTTGGTTAAGTTCGACTTCTTGGGGCTGCGTACCCTGACCATCATCGACTGGGCGTTAGGCCTAGTGAATCCACGTTTGAAGAAAGAGGGGAAAGAACCGGTTCGTATCGAGTCGATTCCTCTTGATGACCAAGCGTCATTTAACCTATTACAAAATTCTGAAACCACCGCGGTATTCCAGCTGGAATCGCGTGGTATGAAAGACCTTATCAAACGTCTACAGCCCGACTGTTTTGAAGATATTATCGCATTGGTAGCCCTGTTCCGTCCGGGTCCTCTGCAATCAGGCATGGTAGATAACTTTATCGACCGTAAACACGGCCGTGAAGCGGTTTCTTACCCTGATGAAACGTGGCAACACGAATCGCTGAAAGAGACGCTAGAACCTACGTACGGCATCATCCTGTATCAAGAGCAGGTAATGCAAATCGCACAGATCCTTGCTGGCTATACGCTTGGTGGAGCGGATATGTTGCGTCGTGCGATGGGTAAGAAAAAGCCAGAAGAGATGGCAAAGCAGCGTGGTACCTTTAAAGAGGGTGCTGAAGCCAATGGTGTTGATGGCGAGCTGGCCATGAAGATCTTTGACTTGGTAGAGAAATTTGCGGGCTACGGCTTTAACAAATCTCACTCCGCAGCATATGCACTGGTTTCTTATCAAACGCTATGGCTGAAAACGCACTACCCAGCGGAATTTATGGCTGCGGTAATGACGGCAGATATGGATAACACCGAGAAGGTTATTGGCCTTGTTGATGAATGTTTCCGTATGAAGCTCAAGCTTTTACCACCAGATATCAACTCGGGTCTGTACCGCTTTAACGTGGATGAAGATGGCGCGATTGTTTATGGCATCGGTGCGATCAAAGGGGTCGGTGAAGGCCCTATTGAAGCGATTATTGAAGCGCGAAATAAAGGTGGTTACTTTAAAGACTTATTCGACTTCTGTGCACGTCTTGATCTGAAGAAGGTTAATAAACGTGTTATCGAAAAGTTGATTCTATCCGGAGCCTTAGATAGATTAGGTCCTCACCGAGCGGCGATGATGGCATCTTTGAAAGATGCGGTGAAGGCAGCGAGTCAACATCACCATGCCGAGTCTTTTGGTCAATCTGATATGTTTGGCGTGTTGACCGACGCTCCGGAAGAGGTTGAACACAAGTATACCCAAGTGCCTAAATGGCCTGAGAAGGTTTGGCTTGAAGGTGAACGTGAAACGCTTGGTTTGTATTTAACGGGTCACCCGGTTAACGCTTACATCAAAGAGTTAGCGAAATACACTAGCTGTCGTTTGAAAGATGCCACGCCAACGCGTCGTGACCAATCACTAACAATTGCAGGCTTGGTGATTGCTGCGAGAGTGATGACGACGAAGCGCGGCACGCGAATTGGTTTGATGACACTTGATGACCGATCGGGCCGAATGGAAGTGATGTTGTTCTCGGATGCGCTCGATCGCTACGCAGAATTGCTCGAAAAAGACAAAATTGTGGTCGTTTCCGGACAGGTCAGCTTTGATGATTTCAATGGCGGGCTTAAAATGTCCGCGCGCGAGGTCATGGACTTAGGAAGCGCCCGTGAGAAATATGCTCGTGGGGTGTCGATATCTATCGACCAATCCCAAATTAACGGTCAATTTTTTGAACGCTTTAGTCAAATCTTAGAACCTTATAGAGCCGGAACGGTCCCAGTCAATGTATACTACCAGCGTGCCGACGCTAGAGCGCGGTTAACATTGGGCACAGAATGGCGTGTGACGCCAAGTGATACATTACTAGACGAATTAAAACAGCTGCTTGGAAATAGCCAAGTAGAACTCGAATTTAACTAAAATTTAGCTTCGCGAATGCGGAGCTGAATCAACAAGGATTCATAGATGAGCCTGAACTTTCTAGAATTTGAAAAGCCTATCGCTGAACTTGAAGCAAAAATCGAAGCGCTACGTGACGTTTCGCGTCACGGTGGTGACACAGCGGTAGATCTAGACAAAGAAATCGAACAACTAGAGAAAAAAAGCTTAGAGCTTAAACAGAAAATCTTTAGTGACTTAGGTGCATGGCAGGTAGCTCAACTTGCTCGTCACCCTCAACGTCCTTACACCAAAGATTACCTGGAGCATGCATTCACAGAGTTTGAAGAGATGGCGGGCGATCGCGCTTACGCTGACGACAAAGCTATTGTGGGTGGTATGGCTCGTCTAAATGGCCGTCCTGTTATGGTTATTGGTCACCAGAAAGGTCGTGAGACTAAAGAGAAAGTGATCCGTAACTTTGGTATGCCAAAGCCAGAAGGTTACCGTAAGGCGCTACGTCTAATGGAAACTGCTGAGCGTTTCAACATGCCTATTATTACTTTCATCGACACAGCGGGCGCATACCCAGGTGTTGGTGCTGAAGAGCGTGGTCAATCTGAAGCTATCGCTAAAAACCTAAAAGTGATGGCTGGCCTTTCAGTTCCTGTTATCTGTAACGTTGTGGGTGAAGGCGGTTCTGGTGGTGCACTAGCGATTGGTGTTGGTGACTACGTGAACATGCTTCAGTACTCTACGTACTCAGTAATCTCTCCAGAAGGTTGTGCTTCAATCTTATGGCGCGATTCAGATAAAGCACCACAAGCAGCTGAAGCGATGGGCCTGATTGCTCCTCGTCTTAAAGAGCTTGAGCTTATCGACGAAATCATTCCTGAGCCTCTAGGTGGCGCGCACCGCGACCCTGCACAAACCGCTCAAAACATGAAAGACATGTTAGTTAAACAGCTAGAAGAGCTAGAGCAGTTTGATAACGAAACGCTGCTTGAGCGTCGTTACCAGCGTCTAATGAGCTACGGCTACTGCTGATAACTTGCCTTAGCGATAAGGCTAGCTATACGAACAAATGATGAAAGGGTTGGACTCAGTGCCAACCCTTTTTTATTATTAAAACATTATCCCTTAACACACGATCTCTTGGTTTATTAGCCTCATGACACACTTAATTGATACCTTCACATCTGTACTTGATCAAAGCGCGCTTAAGCCTTGTCGGTTGATCGTCGCTTTCAGTGGTGGTGTCGATTCACGAGTGTTGTTGGAGTTGGCTGCCCAATTCGCTAAGTCCCATCACATCGATTGCTGTGCGGTACATGTTCACCACGGCTTAAGCAACAATGCTGATTATTGGGCAGAGCAGTGCAAAACATGGTGTGATGCTTTGTCGGTATCCTTGTTCATTGAACGAGTCTCGCTAGATATTAGCCGTGGAGAAAGCGTTGAAAAGCTGGCTCGAGACGCGCGATACCAAGCCCTTAAAAAGCATATTAGACAAGGTGATGTGTTAGTGACAGGCCAGCACATCGATGACCAAGTCGAGACCTTCTTGTTAGCTCTTAAGCGTGGCAGTGGTCCGAAAGGGCTCTCTTCAATGGCGAAAGTGATGCCATTTTCAGGTGCTCATATCGTTCGCCCACTGCTGTCGGTGACGAGAACGGATATTGAAGTGGCGGCGCGCGATATGGCTTTAACTTGGGTAGAAGATGAGAGTAATCAAGACGTTCGCTTTGACCGTAATTTTATTCGTCATCAAGTCACTCCGACACTGACCGAGCGTTGGCCTAGTTTTCGAGAATCGGTCAGTCGTAGTGCTCAGCTATGTGCAGAGCAAGAGTTACTGTTGGATGAGTTGTTAGAATCTCACTTACAACAAGCTTTGACTGAGAAGCACAGCTTAAGTATTGAGGTATTATCTCAGTACTCTGATTTACTGCGTGCACGCTTATTAAGAATGTGGCTGAGCCGCTGTAATCAACCGATGCCGAGCCAAAAGCAGCTCAAACTTATATGGGATGAGGTGGCATGTGCTCAGGCAGACGCCAACCCTAAGCTGGTGTTGAATGAGGTTGAGGTTAGACGTTTTAATCATCAGCTCCATGTCGTAAAAGAGACCAAAGACTTGTCGAACTGGCAAAGTGATATCTCGATGGAAGAGAGCTTAGTTTTGCCTGACGGTTTAGGGGAACTACACTTAACTTCAGCGGCGAGTGATGGTGTATCTAACCACTGTGATGCGCAACATTTTAGTCTCAACACAACGAGAGGAACACTGCGAGTGATATTTAACCCTGAGGGATTGTCAGCACACCCTGTTGGGCGCGGTCATAGCAGGAAGCTTAAGAAGTTGTTTCAAGAGTACCAAGTACCCAGTTGGTTAAGACGCAAAACGCCGATATTAATGGATGGCGATCGAGTGATCGCTGTTTTAGGCTTATTCGTAGATAAAAACTACGAAGGTCAAGATTGTGAAGCGCTTTGGAGCAAGTAGAAAAAGTTTATGTCACAATTCACCGTCACTTTAATAAAAATAATTAATGGAATATGCAATGAAGAAAATTACACTAGGATTAGTTCTTGGATTTGGACTATTGAGTGGTAACGCTCTGGCGGCTGATGTTGCTGCGGGTCAAGCTAAAGCAGCAATCTGTGCGGCATGTCATGGTGCAGACGGTATCGCAGTGATCCCTGGCTATCCAAACCTTAAAGGTCAAAACGAGCAATACATCGCTTCATCAATTAAGGCCTATAAGAATGGCCAGCGCACCGGCGGTTTGGCCGCTGTAATGCAGGCTCAAGCTTCAATGCTGAGTGATGAAGACATCGCGAATCTAGCCGCTTACTACGCAAGCCTTAAGTAAAACCTTCTCAAAGCGCTGATTAAACAAGATGATAAATTTCGAGCCAGAGCTTTAAAGCTCTGGCTTTTTTCATTGAATGTTTACTATAGCTAACCGATAATGAGCCATTCGCACAGTTTAAGGGATGAACATGAAAAAGATTGAAGCCATTATCAAGCCATTCAAACTTGATGATGTACGTGAAGCACTTGCAGAAGTGGGTATTACGGGTATGACAGTATCTGAAGTTAAAGGCTTTGGACGTCAAAAAGGTCATACTGAGCTATACCGCGGCGCAGAGTACATGGTCGACTTTTTACCTAAAGTGAAACTAGAAATCGTTGTGACCGACGAAGTGGCTGACCAATGTGTTGATACCATCATTGAGACGGCTCAAACAGGTAAAATTGGTGACGGTAAGATCTTCATTACTGAAGTTGAACGTGTGGTACGTATTCGTACTGGCGAAGAAGACGAAGACGCCGTATAAAAAAACTATTACCCTAAAAGGAGCGTTTATCGCTCCTTTTTCATCTCTGGTAGGGTGCTGTATGTTTAAGAAAACCATCATTGTTATCACGTTATTGATAACGCTTGCTGTCGTTAGTTTTCATTTTATCTTCGTGATCCCGAATAAACCCAACCTGATCATTTCCTCTCAAAGTACCAGTAACGACATCTACAGTTGCTACCAAAACTCTGCACCGAAAGCGATTGATGTGTCTGATGGCTTAGACATTACGGTGTGGAATATCTACAAGCAAAACCGAAATAATTGGCAGAGTGAGTTAAATAAGCTGTCGGCAGGTAGCGATTTAGTCTTGCTGCAAGAAGCTAGTATGACAGAAGGACTTCGCCAATGGGTAATGAGCGGACAGTGGGGAAGCACACGTGTTAATGCGTTTGAGGCCTTTGAGCAAAGTGCTGGGGTACTCAACCTAGCAACCCATTTACCGATTGAAGCGTGTGCTTATACTCATGAAGAACCTTGGCTTCAACTGCCTAAATCGGCGCTTTGGTCGCGTTACCAACTAAACAATGGCGAAGAGCTGGCTGTGATTAATATCCACGCTGTGAACTTTACCTTTGGTACGGAAGATTACGAGGCTCAGCTCAAGAGCTTAACTGACAATCTGCAAAAGTATCGTGGGCCGGTTATTTTTGCTGGGGACTTTAATAGCTGGAGTGAAGCTCGCTTTGCTGTATTGAAAGATGCGTTGGAGAAGGTTGGTTTGACGGAAGTTGCCTTTGAGCCAGATAACAGAACTCAGTTCATTACAGGACTGGTGCTCGACCATGTGTTCTATCGAGGGCTAGAGGTAGAAAAAGCAAAAGCGCCCATTACGGACGCTTCTGATCATAACCCTATGCGAGTGACCTTTAAGGCTAAATAGTGATTAGCTATTAGTCATTGGAACTTAACCATTCGCACGGTGGTTACCTTGGGAAATCTAACGGAACAATAGGCTAGAGAGTCTTCGCTAGCCTTATCTCTTCTACTTAAAAGATTAAAATGTAGAGCGCCCAGATTAGGTAGTAGCCAACCCATGGTAAGCCTGAAATCACAAGCGCTTGCCCGCGTTCAAACTCAGTCCACGTTAATACCGCAGCATAACCTAGCACGATGTACCATGGCAGAAGCAGTGGTAATGAGCTAGCAAACTGTGACCAATCATTAGTTAGCGGTAACTTGATCAAGCCATTTAAGCTGTTCAAGTCGGCAGCGTAGTTCATCACATGTCCATGCTTGAGTATCAGGCTTGCGTAGCTTGCTACATCACCTAAAACAGCTGGGAATATAACAACCGATGCCGCTGCAAACCATCGCCAAAAGCTGTGCTGATGTTGGCTTGGCTTGGTTGCTAGGTTAAACCAGAATGCCAATAGAACGATGGTTAATGTTCGGCCAAATACGTCGCTGATGATTTCACTTGCGAGTAAGGTATTGCTGTCAAGTAACGCCAATTGGTCAGGGTTCGTTTGAGCCAGTTGCTGCGAGAGCTCTGCACTTAACCATGCAAAATCTACATTCGAAAAATAAGCACCCCAAAACAAAAATGGGCTGAGCATTAATACGACGTAGGGTTGCCATCCCCAAGCACTTCGTTGATAAAGCGCTAAGAAACAAGCTGTTGGCGAACGGAATATATCCAACAGCATGACGAGTGGGTTACTTGACGGGTTCATACACTTACCTTAGTTACATCAACATACAGCTTCAGTTTTTGTCCTGGCTGTAGGTATTTTTTGTTCTGCAAAGTGTTCCATTTTACAACATCTGTACTTTTTACTTTGAACTTTGATGCAATACCGCTGACTGTGTCACCTGATCTTACGTTATAAAAGATCGTACGGATGATGGCGCCGTCTGAGCCGTTCTTCCAAATGACCAGTTCTTGACCAACTCTAAGCGTGTCGCGTGGTCCCATGCCATTCCACTTAGCCAGTGATTGATGAGAGACCTTATTTGCGCGTGCAATCGTCCATAGGCTGTCACCACTTCTTACAGTATGGCTGAGCTTATATTGACCACGACTCTTCGACTGTGTGCTTGCTAGGCGGTTTGAGGCGCTTAGGGCGTATGTCTTGTCGTCTTTGGTGGATGTTGGGATAAGTAAGTGCTGGCCAATACGAATATTGTTGTTGCTCAAACCGTTTGCAGAGCGGATCACTTTGCTGGTGGTGTTATATTTGCTTGCCAGTACGCTAATGCTGTCACCAGATTGAACCTTGTAACGCACCAACTTCATGCCTTTGCCTTTATTGGCAGCGACTTCTTTGTTGAATTTCTCAACTGAATCTAAAGGAAGTAATAGTTGTTGGTGTTTCTCTGGTGCCGTTGCCCATTGGTTGTAAGCCGGGTTGTAACCTTGAAGTTCTTTGACAGGAATGCCTGCGTAGTTCGCAGCAATGGCTAAATCAAGCTGTTCTTCAGGGTTAACCAGAGTCAGCACTGGCTTATTCGGGATCGCCGGAATATCGATGCCATACTTTTCTTGGTTGGCAATGACATCTGCTAGAGCAAGCAGTTTAGGTACATAGCTGCTGGTCTCTTTTGGTAAGTCCAAAGAGAAAAAGTCGATTGGCTTGCCAAGCTTCTTGTTCTTGCGGATTGCGCTGTTTACTCGACCACCACCACTGTTATAGGCAGCAATCGCATGATTCCAGTCGCCATCGAAACGTCGGTTAAGATCTGAGAGGAAGTCCAAGGCGGCGTCGGTAGAGGCGGCAACATCGCGGCGACCGTCATACCAAAAGTTCTGTTCAAGCCCGTAGTCTTTGCCAGTGCCTGAAATGAATTGCCATAGACCAGCAGCACTGCCATGAGAGTAGGCAAACGCATCGAAAGAGCTTTCTACAACGGGTAGTAGTGCCAATTCTAGTGGTAAGCCTTTTTCTTCAATCTTAGTCGTGATCAGATACAAGAAAGGTTCAGCACGCTTTGATACTGTTTTTAGATGACTCGGGTGCTTGAGATACCAAGTTCGGTAGTAGTCGACCTTCTTTTGGTCTGGCACTTCCATTTCAAGTTGCATCGCAATGCGTTTCCAAACATCTTCTTGTGTTTGTGGAGTAACGACAGGTGCTTCAACTTTTTGATCTTCTTTGGCTGTTGCTTCTGATGAAACGTTCGCTTGAGAAACTTCTTTAGTAGGAGATGTGTTGGTTTGCTCGGAAGCTTGGTCTGGATTCTCTGACTGAGTTAATTGGCAACCAGAAAGTAGTAATACCAAAGCCCAGCTGTACTTAACTCGCATGTTACAGCCTTTTTAATAAACGGCCGATGATAATACTTGCCACCCCCTATGAGTGACAAGTCTGTATTTGTTAAAATTCGTTCTTCCACGCACGTAAAGCGGTGAATACTGATAGAGGATCGGTCTGCTCTGTACGATTAGACACTGATTTCACTACACTTGGTTCGGTGTAACGCAAGAAAGGGTTCACAAACTTCTCTTGTCTCAAATTTGTTGGGATGGTCGACTTATTTTGAGCTCGTAGTCGGTTCACTTGGTCGCGATATTGCTGCAAATGTTGGTTATCAGGCTCTACGGCTAATGCGAAAGCGATATTGGCTGCAGTGTACTCATGTGCACAATAAACTTCGGTTTCTTGAGGCAGAGCCGTGATCTTATTCAGTGCATCGAACATCTGTTGTGGTGTGCCTTCCATGATTCGGCCACAGCCCGCAGAGAACAACACATCACCACAAAACAGTTTGGCATCGCCCACATAACCAATATGACCCGCAGTATGGCCACTGAGCCCTAGGACGAGGAATACTTCGCCAAACAGTTCTAATTGATCACCATCATCGACCGGATGAGTTAAGGTAGGGATAGGTTCATTCCTTGGACCGACAACATCCACGCCGGGAAATTGTCTAACGAGTTCTGGAACACCACCAATGTGATCGTGGTGGTGGTGTGTAATCAAGATTGCATCTAAAGTTAGCTCATGGTGTGCCAAGTACTCTAATACTGGAGCCGCATCACCAGGGTCGACGACAGCACAACGGCGATCGCTATTTTGAATCAGCCAGATGTAATTGTCGTTAAATGCAGGTATGCTTTTGATATGTAACATTATTGGTTCTCCAGTCACTATTAGTGCGACAGAATAAGTGAGACAGATTATTGATGAAGCCAGCACGTAGCAGAAAGAAGTTTGAACGTCCTTACACTTGGGCGCAATTGCACAATGGGGACTGGTTGAGAGAATCTATTCAAACTCGACTCGATGAGTGGTGCCCAAAGCTATTTGGTTACCATATGCTCAAGCTCGGTGGCCTCAGTAGTGAGATTTCTAGCTGCACATGCAACATTCAACATCAAGTAAACCTAGATATCCAGAACCCATTACATAATGTGATAGCGGATGGCTATAATTTACCCTTTTTGGAGAAAAGCTTTGATGTTGTAGTGTTGAGTCATCAGTTAGATTATAGCAATGACCCGCATCGCTTATTGAGAGAAGTCGATCGAGTGATGATGGACGATGGCTATATCATTATCACGGGCTTCAACCCAATCAGTGTCACTGGGCTTGCCAGTTTGATGCCTTGGCGAAAGAACAGCTTGCCTTGGAGTGGGCGTATGTACACGCCAAGTCGAATTAAAGACTGGTTAGGTGTACTTAACTATGAAGTAATTCATTGTGACACCTACGCGCTGTTTCCGATGAGTAAGTATCAAGCGATGTGGACGTGGTTGGAGAACAGCTTAGGTGGTTGTGCATCCTTCGCCGGAAGCCAATACTTTATTGTTGCTCGTAAGCGTACTTACCCGCTAAAACCCATCAAACCACATTGGCACCTCAAGCGACGTTTCTCGCCTGTTGGGGCAAGTTTTAGAACCAATACGCGACGTACAATGGATTCAGCCAAAGCGTCATATCCGCTAAAAACAGAAAAAGCCGATTAGTTGTCGGCTTTTCATCTATCAATTCGATTGAGAAATTGTCAATTAGTTTAAGAAATTATAAATCGCTTTCTGAAATGTGCGTCTAATTAAAAAGACGATTAGCTTGGTTGATAGCCCGTATCTTCTAGAGTCGGATTCTCCGCTGCATTTCGCGCTAAATCATCACACATTTCGTTTTCTCTGTGTCCCGCGTGTCCTTTTACCCAGCGCCAATCAACGCTATGGCGAGCGGTTTCTTTATCGAGCCTTTGCCACAGATCGGCATTTTTAACCGGTTTCTTGTCGGCTGTTTTCCAGTCACGCTTTTTCCAGTTATGAATCCACTGTGTGATGCCTTGACGCACGTATTGGCTATCTGTGGTCAGAATCACAGAGCAAGGTTCTTTGAGGGCTTGGAGAGCAACGACAGCGGCGAGCATTTCCATACGGTTATTGGTTGTTAGCGTGAAACCTTCTGCTAGCGTCTTCTCGACTTTTTTGTAGCGAAGTACGATGCCATAGCCGCCGGGACCAGGGTTGCCTAAACAAGAACCATCAGTGAAAATTTCAACTTGTTTCGTCATGATTTGATACTATTACCTCAAGCACATTATCGGCATAGTCTGACACAGTTATCCTTATGAATACCAGTAGCACTCCAGAACAAAGCACGAACGAAAAAAACAGTTCGAACGAAAATAAGCGCATTGTTGTACTCGATACCGAAACCACCGGTATGAATACAGAAGGTGGCCCTCACTATATGGGTCACCGCATCGTTGAAATTGGTGCAGTAGAGATCATCAACCGTAGGCTGACCGGGCGTCATTTCCACGTCTACATCAAGCCCGATCGTGCGATTCAAGAAGAGGCGATTGGCGTTCACGGTATTACCGATGAATTCTTGATTGATAAGCCTGAATACCAAGACATTCATAAAGAGTTTCTCGACTTTATCAAAGGTGCGGAGCTGGTGGCTCATAACGCGCCCTTCGATACGGGCTTCATGGACTATGAGTTTGAGAAGCTCAACCCAGCGATAGGTAAAACGGATGACTACTGTAAAGTTACCGATACCTTGGCAATGGCGAAGAAGATATTCCCAGGTAAAAGAAACAACCTAGATATCTTATGTGACCGTTACGGTATCGATAACTCGCACCGCACTCTCCACGGCGCATTGCTCGATGCGGAGATCCTAGCCGACGTCTACTTATTGATGACGGGTGGTCAAACTTCGCTGCAATTTAACGCTGGTCAACAGGAAGGTGAAGCCGAAAGCATACGAAGAGTAGAAAGTGGTCGAAAATCCCTAAAGGTTTTACGAGCTACGGCCGATGAAGTAGAAGCGCATCAAAGTCGTTTAGATCTCGTCGAGAAAAGCGGAAGCTGCCTCTGGCGTCAGTAGGGAGAAAGTATGTTAAGGGTATTGGCTACCGGTTGCTTATTGCTGTTAAGTTTTGGCTTACATGCAGCAACAGAATCCGTTATGAGTTTATTGGACAACCGTTTTAGAGTTGATCCCAGTATTGAACAAGTCACCTTTGTGATTTATCGAGCCGATAACTCTAAACCTGTCGTTTTGGTTCGCCCTGATGGCAAGAAATACTACTCTTGGCGCAATGCTGATAATGTCCGTTGGTACGAAGAATCGTCCATGGACATTATCTCTATCGACAATCCGATGCCTGGCCCTTGGCAAGCGGTCGGTAAGGTCTCACCTAAGAACAACATCAAGCTATTGTCTCACCTTGTTTTGGATGCCAATGACTTCCCAGACAAACTGTATCAAACCGAACACATTAAATTTACGGCTCGTTTGACTTCTGATGGCAAGCCGCTGGTGCTGCGCGATTTTCTCGATCGCGTGAAGCTTAAGGTTACCTTTACTAAGTTTGTTGAAAACGAAGAGTCTTTGGTGAGAGAAGCGCGCCCGGTGCCGGTTGTGATGGGCGAGTTTGCCGATGATGGCGCTGATCTTGATGAAAAGGCCGGAGATGGTGTGTTCACTGTCTCTTTGCCAATTGATATCGAGCCCGGTAAATACCGAGCGCGTATTACCTCTGGTAATGGCGTGTTCCTGCGAGCGCAAGAGCAAGAAGTCTTGGTTTACCCAACACCGATCACTAGCACCTTCATTCAATCACGAAAAGAGGGTTTACCTCATACTATTGTGGTGTCTGGTGAACAGGGGATGATCGCACCGAGCTCGTTAGCGGTTCATGTTGAGCACAAGGCTCCTGATGAATATGTGATGTACAAGCAGGGGCAAGCTGAAGTCGACGCAATGAAAGTCGCTTTAGAGGTGCCTTATAATGGCGATTTAGGAATTTATAATTGGTCAGGGATGGTTTATGCCACTGATGCTTCAAGTCAGCGCCCGCTGATTTTTCCAATTACCGAGCAGTCGTACAGCGTTGTTGAAGATATCGACTTAGCAGAGTCACGACGTCTTCAAGAAGAAGCTCTTGCTGAACAGAAGCGTATCGCAACAGAGTTGATGATCCTTCAAAAACGTGAAGATGACAGACAGCGCAGTATGATCATTATTGCGGTGGGTAATGTGGTCGCTATTCTATTGGGCTTATTGATTTGGTTTGTGGTTCGTAAGGTTAAGGCGAAGAAAAAAGCGTTACCTGAGATGCAGCTCAAGGCGCCCAAGTAACTCGCTTAGATGATTAGATTGTCTAGAGAGAATAAGCCGCTAGATAAAGCATTGAAATTTTTGGCAATGAAATCATGAACAAAAAAACGGGACTCATAGGAGTCCCGTTTTTGTTTCTTTTTCTGGCCTTAAGCGACGTTATCAATCGATTGGTCTGGGTACTGAGACTTTGCTGCAAGCTCCTCTGGTGAGAAGTCATCAACGTTAATTGTATACAGTCTGTGTTCCTCTGCACTGACAAGCAACGCAGCTTCTTTCTCAGTTAGGATGCCTTTCTCAAGTCCCAACTGAGCAACAAGATCAAGTCGTAAGAAGGCACGTTTTTGATGTGTCTCTTTGCAGACTTTGTCGAACAGAGGTTCAGCTTGAAGAATCACTTCTAGCGCTTTTTCAATCTTACCTACTGGGTTGTATTTCGTCGCTTCTAGGTATTGGCCGCGACCTATACGAGAGCGTGTTTCGCTTGGTGTTTGTAGAATGTGCGCCACTTTGCTATCGAGCTTGTCGTTTGGAGCACGACGGATATGACCAAATGGCATTAGCACAACACGAAGCAGACGACCAATCACAGGGTTAGGGAAGTTCGCTAAGAACTCATCAATCGCCACTTCAGTCTGACGTAAGCTATCTTGCATACCCCAATGTACTAACGGTAGATCTTCAGCGTGGCTGCCTTCGCTTTCAAAGCGCTTCAACGTTGCTGAACCTAGGTAAAGTTGACTCAGGATATCACCCAGTCTTGCTGATAAACGTTCTCTACGCTTTAGTGAGCCGCCAAGAACTGCCATTGAAATATCAGACAGTAGCGCTAGGTTTGCACTGTAGCGGTTTAGCTGTTGGTAGTAACGCTGTGTCTGTTTATCTGTTTTATTTGAAGGTGTTGGCGCATCAGAACCACGACCATCGGTTAAACCAAACCACAAGCTGCGGACTAGGTTGCTCATCGTAAAGCTAACGTGCCCTGCTAACGCTGAATCAAACTTATCAAGCGCATCGCTGCTTTCAGAATAAGCCGCTTCCATTTCGTTCAGTACGTAAGGGTGACAGCGAATCGCACCTTGACCATAGATGATCATTGAACGAGTCAGGATGTTTGCGCCTTCAACCGTAATCGCGATAGGCGAGCCTTGGTAGCCACGAGCTAGGAAGTTCGATGGGCCTAAACAAATGCCTTTACCACCGACGATATCCATCGCATCAATGATGCTGCGCTGGCCACGGTGAGTACAGTGGTACTTAACGATTGCAGAGATAACCGAAGGCTTTTCACCAAGGTCGATGCCCGCAACGGTTAGGTTACTTGCAGCGTCCATTACATAAGCGTTACCTGCAAGGCGTGCAAGTGGCTCTTCAACCCCTTCCATGCGGCCAATAGGCTGTTTGAACTGACGGCGGATACGAGCGTAAGCGCCAGTTGCAAGCGCGGCAGACTTAATGCCACCGGTTGAGTTTGAAGGTAGTGTGATACCACGACCAACCGACAGACACTCAACCAGCATACGCCAGCCTTGACCGGCCATTTTCTGGCCACCAATGATGAAATCGATAGGGACGAAGATATCGTCGCCTTGCGTCGGGCCATTTTGGAAAGGTACGTTTAGTGGGAAGTGGCGGTTGCCAATCTCTACGCCTTTTAAATCCGTTGGGATAAGCGCACAAGTGATACCAAGATCTTTTTGGTCACCAAGCAGGCCATCCGGATCACGCAATTTAAAAGCCAAGCCTAAAACGGTCGCGACAGGCGCGAGAGTGATGTAACGCTTGTTCCAAGTTAGGCGCATGCCAAGTACTTCTTCGCCTTGCCAGTCGCCTTTACAAACCACACCGTAATCTGGGATTGAACCTGCATCTGAACCGGCTTCTGGGCTAGTCAGAGCAAAACAAGGGATCTCTTTACCTTCCGCTAAGCGAGGCAGGTAGTGGTTTCTTTGTTCTTCTGTACCGTAGTGTTGTAAAAGCTCACCAGGGCCTAATGAGTTAGGTACTCCAACCGTCGATGACAATACACTAGAAACACCCGTCAACTTCTGTAGAACCAAAGATTGAGCGTAAGCTGAGAACTCTAAGCCGCCGTATTTTTTCTTGATGATCATGGCGAAGAATTTATGGTCTTTCAGGTATTGCCATACTTCTGGTGGCAAATCAGCAAGCTCATGTGTCACTTGGTAATCGTTGACCATTTCACACACGGTATTTACTGGACCATCTAAAAACGCTTGCTCAGCCTCAGAGAGTTTTGGGTCAGCAATGTTCTGAAGCTTCTTCCATTCAGGTTTGCCTTTGAACAGCTCTGCTTCCCACCATACTGTGCCAGCTTCTAGTGCTTCTTTTTCTGTCTGAGACATCGCTGGCAGAACTTTCTTAAATAAAGAGAGTGCTTTTTGGCTGATCAGTGTCTGACGAATGGTCGGTACAGCAAAGATCGCAACGGCTAATAGATAGCAAAGCCAGCCAGTAACAGCCACGCCGCCAAGCAGTGTTAATGCTACCATTGCGCCGGTTAATACAACTAATGCACGTACCAGACTAACTCTATGGTAAAGACAGACGCCTAAGATGGCGGTCATGCCGAGTAGGGAGAGCAATATGTTCATGATCGATTTCCTTTTCAGAGATCACTTATTGTTATTAAGTTTTAGGTAAGAGGTCTAACCAGTCAAGTGTAAACAAAATATTAAATATTTGTAAAACTCCAAGGTGAGTAAAAAGTGATCTCAATAGAGTTAAAGTTCTAATTGTGAGAGGTTGGTGGCGAATATTTGGACGGATTTACAACGACAAGTTAATTAAGGTGGCAATCTTTGGGCTTAAGTGTCGACACTATTTCATGTTTGTGGGTAAACTCAGCTATAAAGAGGGGAAAACCCTCAGTTCTCATTTCACGCACTTTAAGCTGCGTCAAAAAAAATAAGAGATAAGCCTTATGTACCAAGACCTAATCAAAAGTGAATTAAACGAAGCTGCTGACGTTCTGAATAAGTTCCTGAGTGATGACCATAACATCGCTCAAATTGAAGCGGCGGCAAAACTGATTGCTGACTCATTCAAACAAGAAGGCAAAGTGCTTTCTTGTGGCAACGGTGGTTCACACTGTGATGCAATGCACTTCGCGGAAGAGCTAACAGGCCGATACCGTGAAAATCGCCCGGGCTACGCTGGCATTGCGATTTCAGACCCTAGCCACTTATCTTGTGTGAGTAATGATTTTGGCTACGACCACGTGTTTTCTCGCTATGTAGAAGCGGTGGGTCGTAAAGGTGATGTGTTGTTCGGTCTGTCGACTTCAGGTAACTCTGCCAATATTCTAAAAGCGATTGAAGCGGCTCAAGCGAAAGGCATGAAGACGATTGCATTGACGGGTAAAGATGGCGGTAAAATGGCGGGTTGTGCGGATATCGAAATCCGAGTACCACACTTTGGCTACGCAGATCGCATCCAAGAGATTCACATTAAGATCATCCACATTGTGATTCAGCTTGTCGAAAAAGAGATGGAATAATAGTTTTACAGACATTTGGAGCCCAGCTTTTTGGCTCCATTGGTTTTAATAGGGAGTAGATTAAACCATGTGTGAATTGCTCGGTATGAGCGCGAATGTGCCAACTGATATTTGTTTTAGCTTTACTGGTCTTATGCAGCGTGGAGGCAACACTGGCCCGCATCGTGATGGCTGGGGTATTACCTTTTATGAGGGAAAGGGTTTTCGTACCTTCAAAGATCCGAATCCGAGCTGTGAATCTAAGATCGCTGAGTTGGTTCAAAACTACCCAATTAAAAGCCAAGCTGTTGTCAGTCATATCCGTCAAGCCAACCGTGGTGGCGTTAATCTAGAAAATACACACCCTTTTACCCGTGAGCTTTGGGGGCGATACTGGACCTTTGCTCACAATGGTCAATTAACGGATTACGACGATCTGATTAGTGGTCGTTTCAGACCGGTTGGCGAGACAGACAGTGAACTCTCTTTCTGTTGGCTACTCAAACAACTTGAAGAGCGTTTCCCTGAGCCACCTCAAGATATGGAAGGTATGTTCCGCTTTGTGGCTGAGTGTTGTGACCAGCTGCGAGAGAAAGGCGTATTTAACATGTTACTCAGTGATGGTGAGTATGTCATGACCTACTGCACCAACCATTTGTACTGGATAACAAGGCGCGCACCTTTTGGTAAAGCGAGCCTGATTGATGAAGATGTTGAGATTAACTTCCAGGAAGAAACTACGCCTAATGATGTGGTTACAGTGGTGGCAACTCAGCCTCTAACAGACAATGAAGAGTGGTTTAGAATGAAGCCGGGCGAATACGCGCTGTTTCATTTTGGTGAGCTGATTGGCAACAATCATAAAGCACTGGAAGATGTCGCTTATGCGCCGAAGAAGGTAGCAAGCCAAGCGCCAACTGAACCATTGAGCTGAGCTAAGTGTCCCGAATAGTATTATTTGAACCCTATAAAAAAGGCCGCTTACTGCACTAACCAGTCAGTAAGCGGCCTTTTTGTTTTTCAGCAATTTGTTGTCTGAGAGTCGTTTGACGAATTACTCTTCTGCGTAACCGTGTTTACCTAACGCTTTACCGTCTAACACAGCCTGTCCATTGACCATTGATAAACGGTCTTCCGCGAACCACTTGCAGACCATAGGGTAAATGCAGTGTTCTTGAGTCAGCACTCGGCTTGCCAACATATCAGCATCATCATTTTCAAATACCGGCACCTTAGCTTGCAAGATCACAGGGCCGCCATCGAGCTCCTCGGTAACAAAGTGGACGCTGGTGCCATGCTCTTTGTCCTGAGCATCAATAGCACGCTGGTGGGTGTGCAGCCCCGGATACTTAGGTAACAGGGAAGGGTGAATGTTGACCATTTTACCGGAATAGTGACGAACAAACTCTGAACTCAGGATACGCATGTACCCCGCAAGTACGATTAAATCGGGTTGGTATGCATCAATCTGAATCATCAATTCATGATCGAACTCTTCACGTGAACCAAAGTCTTTTGGATTCACTGAATGTGCGTCAACACCTGCGGTTTTCGCTCGTTCTAATCCAAAAGCCTCTGCTTTGTTTGAAAAGACAGCCTTAACTGAAGCATCAATCATATTGTTATCACAGGCATCCAAAATTGCCTGTAAGTTACTTCCGCTTCCTGAAACTAACACAACGATGTTTTTATTAGAGTGACTGGTTTTATTTGAGTGATTGTTTTTCATAGAGTGGGTCATACGATTGATTAACTGAATTGTTTACAATGTACCTACATAAACTAAGGTTTTCTGCGGGCTAAATAGCAAAATGAGGACCATTAGGTCCTCATTGATTAACTAAGTAAGTGAGCGTATTACTTATTTAATTTCAACTTGCTCTTCGCCAGCTTCAGCGTTTGCGATCTCACCGATAACCCAAGCGTTTTCGCCTTCAGCTTTCAGTAGTTCAACAGCAGCGTCTGCTTGATCTTTAGGTAGAGCAACAACTAGGCCTACACCACAATTGAAAGTGCGGTACATTTCGAATGTCTCCACGTTACCTTTCTCTTGTAGCCAGTTGAAGATAGCAGGCCATTCCCAGCTCTTGCCATCAATGACTGCTTTAGTACCTTCAGGAAGTACGCGTGGGATGTTTTCCCAGAAACCACCACCTGTGATGTGTGAGATAGCATGAATGTCATGCTCTGCAATCATCTTAAGTGCCGATTTGATGTAAATCTTAGTTGGTTCTAGTAGGTGCTCACCGATAGTGCGACCTTCTAGTTCTTCACTCTTATCAGCACCAGAAACTTCTAGGACTTTACGAATTAAAGAGTAACCGTTTGAGTGTGGACCACTTGAGCCAACAGCGATAAGTGCGTCGCCTGCTGCTACTTTAGTGCCGTCGATGATGTCAGCTTTTTCTACAACGCCAACACAGAAGCCAGCAACATCGTAGTCGTCGCCTTCGTACATGCCCGGCATTTCAGCGGTTTCACCACCGATAAGTGCACAACCAGCTTGAACACAACCTTCAGCGATGCCAGAAACAACGTCTGCTGCTGTGTCTACATCTAGCTTACCTGTTGCGTAGTAGTCTAGGAAGAATAAAGGCTCACCACCTTGAACGATTAGGTCGTTCACACACATTGCCACTAGGTCGATACCAATGGTGTCGTGTTTTTTCAGATCCAAAGCAAGGCGAAGTTTAGTACCAACACCATCAGTACCTGAAACAAGTACCGGCTCTTTGTATTTCGTTGGAAGTTCACATAGGGCGCCAAAGCCACCAATACCGCCCATTACTTCAGGGCGACGAGTGCGTTTAACAGCACCTTTAATACGGTCTACTAGTGCATTACCTGCGTCGATATCAACACCAGCGTCTTTGTAGCTTAGAGAAGAAGTATTACCACTCACGGGATAGTCCTCGAACTTAAGTTGGATGTGAAAACGGCGCTATTCTAACAGGGCTTGATTACCAAGAGCAAACGTTTGCGCGGTTTTTTTTATTAGAATAAAGATTCTGAAATAACCTTAGAGTTCGTGTATAATCTACAGGTTTGTTTAAATATTGCCGGAGTTGGAAATGAAAGTTGTTGAAGTGAAACACCCGCTAGTAAAACATAAAATTGGCCTGATGCGTGAAGGTGAGATTAGCACTAAGCGTTTTCGTGAGCTAGCGACAGAAGTGGGTAGCCTTCTAACATACGAAGCGACATCAGACTTTGAAACTGAGCGTGTGACGATTAACGGTTGGAACGGTCCAGTTGAAGTTGACCAAATTAAAGGTAAAAAAGTAACAGTAGTGCCAATCCTACGTGCTGGTCTAGGCATGATGGACGGTGTTCTTGAGCACATCCCAAGCGCACGTATCAGCGTTGTTGGTATCTACCGTGACGAAGAAACGCTTGAGCCAGTTCCATATTTCAACAAGCTTGCATCTAACATCGATGAGCGTATCGCTCTAGTGGTAGACCCAATGCTTGCAACGGGTGGTTCTATGATCGCGACTATCGACTTAATGAAAGAGAAAGGTTGTAAGCACTTCAAGATTCTTGTTCTTGTAGCGGCTCCTGAAGGTATTGCGGCTCTAGAAAAAGCGCACCCAGATGTTGAACTTTACACTGCTGCAATCGATGAAAAGCTAAACGACAAGGGCTACATTGTTCCTGGTCTTGGCGATGCTGGCGATAAGATCTTCGGTACTAAGTAATTCGGTTTCAGCTTAAGTGACTCTAAACAGTTCCTTAACTCGCTGAATTAACCGTATTAATAAAAAGGGAGAGCATTCGATGCTCTCCCTTTTTTGATCTTGTTAGGTTGTGATTCTTTGGAATCTAGCCTTACCGACTCATTAATCGATTTGAGCTTTATCTACCACAGTGTTGTCACCTAGCTCTTCTGGAAGTACTAGGTTAAGTAGAATCGCAACGATACCGCACAAGCTTACGCCCTGTAGGCTAAAGTCACCGATACCAAAGGCCATGCCGCCAATACCAAAGACTAAAGTAATGCCCACAATCACAAGGTTACGTGATTTATGCAGGTCAACGTTGTTCTTGATGAGTGTGTTAAGGCCCACTGTTGCGATAGAGCCAAACAGTAGAATCATGATGCCACCCATTACAGGAACCGGAATCGTTTGAAGTAGTGCGCCTAGCTTACCAACCAATGCAAGAACGATAGCAGTAACAGCAGCCCAAGTCATGATCACTGGGTTGAATGCTTTGGTCAGCATTACTGCACCTGTTACTTCACTGTAGGTTGTGTTTGGCGGAGCGCCCAGCATTGAAGCGGCAATTGTAGCCACGCCGTCGCCTGTGATAGTACGGTGTAAACCTGGCTTTTTAAGGTAGTCTTTACCGGTTACGTTAGAGATAGCAAGCATGTCCCCTACGTGCTCTACGGCTGGTGCGATAGCAACAAACACCATAAAGAAGATAGCGTTGATGTTAAATTCTGGTGCTGTGAAGTTAGGTAGTGCTAACCAAGATGCTTGCGCTACTGGAGTGAAGTCTACCGCGCCGTATACCAAGCTGGTGATGTAACCCGCAACAATACCACCGAAGATTGGCAGTAGCTTAAGGAAGCCTTTTGAAAACACACTGATGACAATCGTCACTAACAGTGAAATTGAAGAGATCCACAGGGCAGCGTCTGCATCAACAAGCTGAACCGCACCATCGCCTGTCTTACCTAGCGCCATGTTAACTGCAACAGGTGCAAGACCTAAACCGATAACCATGATCACAGGGCCAACAACGACTGGTGGAAGCAGTTTATGGATGAAGCCAACGCCACGAACTTTAATTAACGCGCCCATTAGTACATACACAACACCCGCCGCCATCAAGCCGCCCATGGTTGCACCAACACCCCAAGTTTGAATACCAAACATGATAGGCGCGATGAAAGCAAAAGAAGATGCTAAGAAGATTGGCACTGAACGGCGTGTAATAAGTTGGAATAAAAGGGTACCGATACCTGCGCCAAACAGTGCAACGTTGGGATCGAGTCCAGTCAGTAGCGGCACTAATACAAGCGCACCAAATGCTACAAACAGCATTTGCGCACCTTGCAGAGCATTTTTCATGTTATGTCCTTAAAAATGGTCGTTATATGAAAAGCGAAAAATAAAATTCGCGGGATTCTATCACTTGGCAATCGATTGCTACACCAAATAGATCAAATTTATTTATCTTAGTGATGTTTTATATCCATCTAAGCCCTAGAAATTCAGTTTATAAGTGAGCGATTTATCATGGCCAGGTGATATTTTGTGGTTATTAAACACAGTGGGCGCTATCGACCTTGCCCCTCAATCCATAGTTGCTTATCATCTAGGCACAAGATTTGAATATTAGGATCAGTATGCGCTACATAGCATTGTTGTTGATGGGACTATTAGCCTCTCCGAGTTATGCCTTAACTCAAGTAGATATTTTTAGTGCTGAAGTTGCGATTAACGCTGAAGACAAACAGCCAGAACAAGTGGCAAGAAATACAGGTATGGAGCAGGTATTGATACGTGCGACTGGCCAAACTGATGTCGCTTCGAATGAGACGATTCAAAAGGCGATGCGCAAGAGTTCGCAGTACATGTCTCAAATGAGTTTTGGCGAAAGCAATGACCAATCAACATTGCGTATGCGTTTTAACGGTGCTCAAATCCGTTCTCTGTTGACTCAAGCACAGTTACCTTACTGGCCTGACACGCGTTCAAACATCCTTGTTTGGCTGGTGGAAGAGGACAACTACGACAAGAACATCGTATGGGAACACTCTAACTCACAGTTAGCAGCTAGCTTACAAGCTAAGGCAAAAGAGCGTGGCTTGCCTCTAACGCTGCCTGTGGGTGACTTTGACGATATTACGGGTATTGCGACTTCTGATTTGTGGGGTAGCTTTGTTACGCCAATCAGTAAAGCGAGTCAGCGTTATCCTGTTGATGCTGTGTTGGTGATAAAGGCTCAATCTTCAGGCCTACGTTGGGCTCTATACGATCAAAAGCCAAGTCAATTGACGAGTGCACCAACATCGCCTGTAAGTGGTTCACTATCGGGTAACAGCGACACGACTTCTAAGAAGTTAGTTGACCAAATCAGTAACTACTACGCAGGCAAAAGTGCTGTGACGGTAGCGAGTGAGTCATCAGAATCGATTTTAACGCAGTTTATTAGCCTGAATAATGCTCAAGACTTCTTCCAGTTAGAGAACGCACTTAAGCGTCTAAACTCGGTGGCAAGCCTAGATATTCTGAAGATTCAGAACAACGAAGTCACTTTCCGAATTCACTTATTGTCGACTCAACAAGAGTTTGAGCAAGAAGTAGCAAGTATTCGCCAAGTTGCGAAGGTTGAAGAATCTTACATTGAGCCTGAAGTGAGCCCTGAATTTGAAACTCAAGACAACACAATGTCTGTAGGTGATGATTCAACAGACGCTGCTGAAGTCGTTGGTGACGAAACTGACTCAGGCGTACAAGTGATTAAGGGCAACGAGGTATCTGAGGATGCTGAGCTAACGAATACGCCTGACGCAACGTTAGAGGATTCTAGTACAGAAGATCTAACCATCACTGCGCCAGTACATGCTAAGCCAAGCTTGGTATACGAGTGGGTTCGCTCATAATTGTCAGCTGACATGACTGATTGAAATGAAAACTTGAAAAAAGCCCTGCAAGAGCAATCTCGCAGGGCTTTTTGTTTGTAAGCGGTCAGTTTAAAAGCATGGGCTCAATATTATTGCTCGAACTTAGCTTTCTCTCTCTTTTCTACTTCGGAAAGGCGCTTCAACTTGATGCCTAACTCTTTGGCTCTAAAGCGAGTAAATAAGATATTGCCCGCGAAACCTAGAGTCGTCAGAAGCAGTTCTACAGCCGCTAATAAACGTTCACCATCGTCTACATACAAGATAGTTAATGCGTGTAGGAAATAGAGCATCAAGACGAAATTTGCCCATGCGTGCGTATAAGGTTTTCCTGCTAAAATGCCCGGTAATGGCAATAACAGCGGGATAGCCCAAGCAATCGCCAGTGTGACATTACTGAGATGAGGGTGCGGTGAAAGCGTCATCTGCCAAGCCACCACCCAGAATAACAGTGACAAGTTGCCCGCTAAAGCAAGGTAGCGAAATAGCTTGGTTTTGGGAGACATAGCCTTCTCTGGCATATACATCATTGAGAAATTCCCTTCTGATTTATTGCGATGCGCGCTAGGCGTTTACCTAGGTTTTGCGCCAACTCAATCTCTTCTTTGCTAAGTGAAGCGCTCTCTCCAGTACTGCTTGCACCATAAGGCGTACCACCAGTTTGAGTGGTGTGCAGCGCCGGTTCTGAGTAGGGGATGCCCACGACTAACATGCCGTGATGAAGCAGGGGCAACATCATGCTTTGTTGTGTTGTCTCTTGACCACCATGCAATGATGAAGAAGAGGTAAATACACAACCTGGCTTATCGATGAGATCACCATTGATCCACATTGATGTCGTGCTATCCCAAAAGTGCTTCATTGGCCCGGCCATGTTACCAAACCAAACCGGACTGCCTAGCGCCAAACCATCACAAGATCGAAGCTCTTGTAACGAGGCAATAGGATCGGTTGGTTGATAGCGTGAATCAGGCTGCTCTTCTACCGTGTACACGTCGTTCACCGTTCTTAACATGGCTTCACAGTTTGGGATAGACTCAACCCCTCGTGCAATCTGCCTTGCTAGAGCTTGTGTGTTGCCGTGGCGACTGTAATAAAGAACAAGAATGTTAATGCTCATATTGGATTACAGAATCTCTAGCACTTGCTCTGGTGGACGACCAATTTTTGCTTTGTTGTTCGCGACAACGACTGGGCGCTCAAACAGTTTTGGATTGGTTGCCATCGCGGCGAAAAGATCTTCATCAGTAACTGAAGCATCGCCAAGGTTTGCTTCTTTGTAGTCCGCTTCTTTGGTGCGCATCATGTCGCGAACACTGTCAAAACCAAGCTGAGTGAACAGTACTTTCAGCTGTTCAACTGTTAACGGAGTCTCCAGGTATTTGATGACCTCTGGCTGTACGCCGTTTTCCTGAAGCACTTCTAGAGTTTGACGGCTCTTTGAGCAGCGTGGGTTATGATAAATCACGACAGACATGGTTCTTCCTCATTATTATTTTTGATTTAGTTGTTTAGCTGAAGCCACCAGGGGTGACTTCTTTTTTGTGTAACGTTGAGCTTTCTTTTTATTCTGGTAACGAGCTGTTACCAGTAAACACTCTATTGTAGCGACAAGAAGCGCTCTCGTTGAATCATTAGCTGATCAATTCGAGCGTCGTAGCGTGCTTGTTTTAGGCTTCCTAATTCTGCGATTTGGCTTGCTTGCGTGTAGTACTGAATCGCTTTGTTCCAGTTGGCTTGCAGTGCCAAAATTTCTGCACGAGCAGCCAGTTCTTCGTCGCTATTACCAAGGCTCGTATTTACTTTTGAAAGTAAGTGCCAGCCATTGGTGTCATTCGGGTTATCGTGCGTGTAACGCTGCAATACGCGAACCGCTTCTTGAAGATCTTCATTTTCAATCAGTGCGTTGGCGTAGTTAATGGTCAGAACCGGGTTGTTTGGTTGACGAACCAGTGCCGATTTAAGTTCTTTAATCGCAATCTCAGGCTGCTTCTTCTCGATGTGCAGATCCGAAATAGCATCTAGATAAAACAGGTTGGTTGGATCGCTGTTAATCAGCTTGTTCAGGATGGGCTCTGCTTTGTCTAATTTTTTAGAGTCTAGGTAAACCAGTGCTTGGCCATATTCTAATGACGGAACCAAAGCTTTAGGGGCTTTCTTTAGCTGACGCTCAAACCAATCAAGAGCAGCATCATTATTAATGCCAGCATAGCGCGCAACAATGCGGGCTCTTGCTAGGTGGTAGTCCAGAGAGGGAGCCAGTTTCAGTGGCGGGTAACTACGAGCACGAGCACGTGAATCGGTAATTCGGTCTTCTGGTAATGGGTGAGTCAGTAGCATTGGCGGTGGTGTGCTCGCATAGCGATATTCATCAGCTAAACGGCCAAAGAAACGTGGCATCGCATTCACATCAAACCCAGCTTTTGCTAGCGTGTTGATACCAAAGCGGTCGGCTTCTTTTTCATTACTACGGGTGTAGTTGATTTGGCTTTGCATATTACCCGCAGTCGTTGCCGTTAGGGCTGCAATGCCGGCTTCAGGAGCTGCAATTGCCAGTAATACAGAGGCTGCTAGCGCTGCAATGGTTGCTGGAGAGCGGCGCGCTTGGTCTTCCATACTACGCGCTAAGTGACGTTGGGTTACGTGCGCGATTTCGTGCGCTAATACAGAAGCTAATTCACTTTCAGATTGTGCATGCAGGAATAGACCTGAGTGCAAAGCAACATAACCACCAAAGAAAGCAAAGGCGTTGATGTTGCGGTCACGGATCATAAAGAACTGGAAAGGTGTCTTTACATCATTTGCGTTCGCGACCAGACGATGGCCAAGAGTATCAATATATAGATTTAGAACTGGGTCGTTTACGATAGGCTGGCTACTTCTGATGATGCGCATGTAGGCATCACCATAGATAAGCTCTTGGTCGATAGTGAGTGTGCCGCCAGCAGCGGTACCGATATCTGGTAGCTCCAAACTATTGGTATTCGCCATAGTTGGGGTGCTTAATGTAGCTGCGATGCATAAGCAAGCAATTGAGCGAGCGCGTTTAAACATATTAGTCAGTAATACTCCGTTTCTTCTGACAGTAAGACAAGTGCAATGGAAATTGGTTCTTTATCTGATTTAACCTTTGCCAAGTGCGTGCGCTATCATGAAGGAGGATGAATGAATGATGGCGCGTTTTCAAAAACAGATTACAATACGACCCTTATAATAAGCATCGAGCTCAAGAATGACACCTAATATTCTAGATTTACGCCAAGAGCGCTGTCCAATGGCGCTATTATTAGCCAAGCGTCACAGTGTAAAGTTAGAAGTAGGGCAGTCATTGTCAATTTATGTGTCTGATAACAGTTCGATGAAAGATATTGTTACTTATTTGTCTAAGCAAGCCTATGACGTCATCACTGAGGTTTGCTCTAATTACCATCATCTCCTCGTCACTAAAAAGGAATTGCAGTCAGATGCTTGAAATGGTCAATCGTTGGTATAAACGACGTTTCTCTGATCCCCATGCTGTCAGTTTGGTTGCCATCATTCTCTTCGGCTTTATTACGATCTACTTCTTTGGTCACCTAATTGCGCCACTCTTGGTTGCAATTGTGTTGGCTTATTTGCTTGAGTGGCCTGTTACCCAACTTCAAAGACTCGGTGTTCCAAGAACGCCTTCGGTGATGTTGGTGATCATGATGTTCTTTAGCCTGATGTTGCTGGCGCTGTTTGGTTTAGTGCCTACCATTTGGGAGCAAGTGGGTAACCTCATCAATGATATTCCAAGTATGTATGGCGGCTTACAGAAGTTCATCGCGACGATTCCTGAGCGCTATCCTGAGTTAGCAAACTTGCAGATCGTTGAATCGATTGTGTCTAACGCGAAAAACAAAGCATTAGGCTTTGGTGAAAGTGTTGTTAAAGGTTCTTTGGCTTCTCTTGTGAGCTTGGCTACGCTTGCGGTTTACTTGATTCTTGTGCCGCTGCTGATCTTCTTCTTATTAAAAGATAAAGAAGAGATGATCAGCATGGCGAGTGGCGTGTTGCCTAAAAACCGTCGTCTAGCGACCAAGGTTTGGGTTGAGATGAACCAACAAATCTCGAACTATATTCGCGGCAAGGTCCTTGAGATCTTGATCGTCGGTGGTGTCAGCTACGTGACCTTTGCGATTCTAGATTTACGTTATTCAGCTCTGCTGGCTGTCGCGGTTGGCTTCTCGGTACTGATTCCTTATATCGGTGCGGCGGCTGTGACCGTTCCTGTCGCGATTGTCGGTTTGTTCCAGTGGGGATTAGAACCTCAGTTTTACTGGTTGCTTCTCGCTTACGGTATTATCCAAGCGCTAGATGGTAACGTGCTCGTTCCTGTTCTTTTCTCTGAAGCGGTGAACCTGCACCCAGTGGCCATTATTGTTGCCGTGTTAGTGTTTGGTGGACTGTGGGGATTCTGGGGCGTGTTCTTTGCTATCCCGTTGGCAACGTTAGTTAAGGCGGTTTGGAATGCCTTACCGAGTCACGCATTAGACGATGACCCCGAACATCAAAAGTAATTGATCTTGTTATAGAAAAAGGCCGAACATCCATGATGTTCGGCCTTTTTGCTCTTAGCTTAATAATTAGCTTAATAATTAGCTTAATGATTAGCTTAATGAGTGTTGCTATTGCCTTAGAAAGTGATGAATCTAAGTCATTAACTCACTCAAATCGCCCTTAAGCTTCTTGATTGAAGTAATCTAGAACCACTTCGTGGTGAGTCTTAGTCTTGAACTTGTTGAAGACATGTTCAATCTGACCTTCTTCATCAATTAGGAAGCTAATACGGTGCAGACCGTCGTAGATTTTACCCATGAATTTTTTCTCGCCCCAAACGCCAAACTGTTCAGCAACGCTGTGGTCTTCATCAGATAGCAGGGTGAAGTTTAGAGATTTCTTCTCAACGAAGTTTGGTAGACGTTTTACTGGGTCAACACTCACACCTAGAACAACCACGTTTAGGTCATCAAGCTGTGTTTTGATATCACGCAGGCCTTCCGCTTGCACAATACAACCTGGAGTCATTGCTTTAGGGTAAAAATAGAAAAGTACTTTTTTACCTTTGAAGTCACCAAGAGATACGATATTGCCATCTTGATCTGGAAGAGAAAAAGCAGGTGCTGGAACACCAGCCGTTAGCGTATTCATGACATTTCCTTTTTAAAGACTGTTTTTGATAAAGTTGAGCGAGCCTTGGACTGATAGGCTCTGACACAGCGAATCGAATTCTTCTTGTAGCTGCATCAAGTTACATTCTGATTGCACAGAAGCGGTAATAGAGATATGGAATTGGTCGTTGTCGAGTTGAACCTTAGATTTATTGATGGTTCGTGCACTTAACGAATCGAGGCCGATGTTTCGGTCTGCGAAGAACTGGGTAAACTGCTCAGTAAGTCCGATTTTATCGTCTGACTCAACGAACACCTCTACTGTGTAAGAGTTCTCAATAACATCATGAGTTGAGGTTCGCTTCATAATCGTAATCAAGTCGTGCTCTTGTCCAAGCAAGGGCAGGGTGGTTTCAACGCGGGTAATGTTGTTTGCCTTTCCAGACAGCAGCATGATAAGCGTAAATTCTTCGCCAAACAGGGCGATACGGCTATCAATAATGTTACAGCCTGATTGGGTGACTAAATGAACCACTTGGTTGCATACACCTGGGCGATCAGTGCCCACAGCTGTGATTACTAGATGTTGAGTCATAAAATCACGTCTCTTTATATTCCATTGATTCATGCATGTTAGCACAGTTAGCTCGTGGAATAAGCGTGCGTGCGGGGCTTTTTATGTGCGACCTTGCTTCGAACATGCAACCAATGATAAGAATATCGAGCGCGTTAAAAAATGAGATAGAGCGATGAGAGCACAGCTTACTTGTTACTGACATCCAGTGATGTGCTATCCGCTAGATTGAGTGCAGGTTACCCAAATTCTAGGTAGAACGCCGTTAGAAGTCGTTTTACCTCAAACATACGACAATATTTAATGCAGATGTTGCCGGTAAGCCACTTTAATGTCTTGTGTTTATTGATTGGCTTACAGTAACATGCAAAAAGAATAAATTAAGGGAGATAGACATGTTTTCAGGAAGTATCGTTGCGCTAGTTACGCCATTTAATACAGATGGTGAAGTGGATTTCGACAGCCTTAAAAAGTTAGTTGAGCACCATATTGCTGCAGGTAGTGATGGTCTGGTTGCGGTTGGCACAACAGGTGAGTCTTCAACACTCACTATTGAAGAGCATGTCAAAGTCGTCAACAAGATCGTTGAATTTGCTGATGGTCGTATTCCCGTTATCGCTGGTACAGGTGCAAATGCAACTCATGAATCTGTTCTATTCAGCCGTTTGTTGAATGGTTCTGGTATTGCTGGTTGCCTGAGCGTAACGCCTTACTACAACAAACCGACTCAAGAAGGTTTGTACCAACACTACAAAGCGATTGCTGAAGTCAGTGACGTTCCACAAATTCTATACAATGTTCCAGGTCGTACTGCGGTAGACTTGTTGCCAGAAACGGTTGCTCGTCTTGCTGAGATCGAAAACATCGTTGCACTGAAAGATGCGACGGGTGATCTCGACAGAATTGCAATTCACCGTGAACTTTGTGGCGAAGACTTTATCTTACTAAGTGGTGATGACTTAACAGGCCTAGAATTTGTTAAGCGTGGTGGCGATGGCGTGATCTCTGTAACGAACAATGTTGCAGCCGCTGATATGGCAACCATGTTCAAGCTAGCAAAAGAAGGTAAGTTTGAAGAAGCGGAAGCGATCAATGAGCGTTTGATGCCTCTACATAAGAATTTGTTCGTTGAGTCTAACCCTATTCCCGTAAAATGGGCGGTTCATAAAATGGGTCTGATTGCTGAAGGTGGCTTACGTCTACCGCTGACTGAACTGTCAGAGCCAGCTCAACCTGTTGTTGCTCAAGCAATGACTGAAGCGTGCATTTACTAAAACGTATGAAGTGATGCCGAAGCGAACCTTCGGCATTTAGGAGTATAAATGAAGTATTCTCACCAGCTAGTGATTGGGTCACTGGCTGTTTTCGTTCTTACAGCATGTTCTGGCAACCCGACTCAACGTCGCCAAGCCAAAGATGATTTCGAATACTTAGAAACACCTGAGTTTTCACAATGGCAATTGCCTGTAGATGCTCAGCCTCAGTTCTACCCAAATTTTGACATCCCAAGCGGTGAATTCAGTGGTGGTACTGGTCGTGAAGTGGATATTCGTCCACCGCAACAGGTTCTTGAACTGATCCCGGGTGCTCGTGCTGAGCGTCAAAACGGTGAAGTGACACTATGGCTTCTTCGCGCAGAAGAGGCAGACCGCGTGTGGCAAACGGCTGTAGATATGCTGGCTCAACGTGGTATTGGTATTCGTGAGCAATCAGAGAATGAGATTGAGACCGATTGGGTAACTTGGGTTTCTGAAGATGAAGACGTAGAGATTGGTAGTCGTTACTCTATCTCTCGCTTCCAAGCAAACAACCGTCATGGCTTCAAGATTAATCTGATTGATTGGCGTGAAGGTACTGAAGAGAAAACAGTAACGGCAACCAATAAAGAGCGTTACAACGCGTTCCTGACCAACCTAGTTATGGCTAAGTACGATGAAAACCTTCGTGCTGAAGCGGCGCTGAAAGCGCAAGAGTTGGTGAAGCGTATTCCAATTTCAATGGGTGCTGACCGTAGTGGTTTCCCTGTGATTATTGCTCGTACGCCATACAATGTATTCTGGCAGCGTCTGCCTAACTTGTTGCCTGAAATGGGCTTTGAGCTTGAAGAACGCAATCAATCTCAGGGTACGGTGAAGGCGAAGTACGCAGCACCAGATGATGAGTTCTGGGAAGAAATTGGCCTACAGCCTATCGACTTAGCGCCAGGCACTTACAACTTCCTATTTGGTGACCTTGGCAACCGTACGTCAATCAACGTAACGGATGCATCAGGTAAGCCAGTAGAAGAAGAGCTGCTTAAGTCTATGGTTCCGGTATTAGCGCATATTGCTGACCAAACCAAAGATGACAAAGAAGCGAAAGCTGAGTAGTCATTCAAGCCGTCACAAGCTGAGTTAAATCAGCCTTGTGATTAGCAAAAGCAAATAAAAAAGAGGACACACTGTGTCCTCTTTTTTATTGTATTCGTTGTCATCAGGCTACATTGGTCAATCAAAATTGGTCAATCAAGCGGATTAGCCAAAGAAAAAAGCTATGCGTCTTTATTGTCTTTGGATTCTTCTTTTTCAGCTTTCTCTTGATTCTGTTTATCCAAGCGATTGAGCTTATCTAAGTCTCGCTCTGTTTTACCACGACCCGTCAGATCCATATTTGCGGTCTGTTTGAGAGCTGCGATGTTACCCACCACAACGCTAACTACGATGATGATGATAACCCAAGGGTTTGTAAGCCACTCTAACATAAGCGCTCCTAATGGCTGATGTTCGCTACGAAGCGTGCGTAGATCTCGTCTAGCTGCTCCATAATAATCTCATACCCTAATATTGGCTTAGATTGGAGTTGCTTGCCAAGTAAAGTCGGAGATAACTGTGATAAACACGACTCCGATACTTTACGATGGCTGATATGCCATGGTTCGATCGCCACACCACCAAGGTCTTCGCTATAAGGAAAAAAGAACCCAAACTGTGAAGCATGAACAGACAACCATTGGTAAAATGCTTGCTGGTGGCCAGTAAGGTATTCCCATGGCTCTAATTGCAGCTGTGTACCTTCTGGTAAGTTGTTTCGAGCAAAGACATCAAAGTCACAGCCCCAATGGTGACGGCTCGCACCGGGAAGGGCAGACCACCTAAGAATGGCTGACAGTTTTTGGTGCTCACTGAGTGTTGAAGCATCAAGTGGTTGGCTTTCTGAATCTAATATTGGAGCGTCACCAGAAAACTTACGGTTCCAAATCAGAGATTGCCTTTCATAGTCGCGAAAACCACTGGCAATCTCCATTTTAAAACCAGCGAGTTGAGCAGCTTCAATCAAATTGTTTAGGTCACCTTTGACGTCACTGTGAACCAAGAAGGTTTTGGTGCCAATGAGGCTAGGTTCTAGGTGAGAATCTGATTGTCCGGTTAGCTGCTCTGGTGTCATAACGTGCCTCTCAAGAATTAGATGCTATGAATCGCTGATAAAAGAACTATTTAGCGAACAGGTTCACTAATGTTTTTTCGTACATGTCGGTTAGCTTCTCTAAATCAGCCACTTTCACGCATTCGTTAACCTTGTGAATAGTTGCATTCACAGGGCCTAGTTCTACGACTTGCCCTTTCATGCGTGCAATAAAGCGTCCGTCAGATGTCCCGCCAGTCGTTAGCAGTGCTGGTTTCACATCATTGACGTGACCCACTGCATCGACAATAGCGTCAAGTAATGAGCCTGCGTCTGTTAAGAACGGGTCACCATTGAATGTCCATTTAAGGTCGTATTCGAAGTCGTACTTATCTAGCGTAGTTGTGATTCGTTCAACGATGATGTCGTTGCTTAACTCGGTACTAAAACGCAGGTTAAACTGAACATTGAACTCACCGGGGATAACGTTTGAAGCCCCTGTGCCCGCGCTTACATTTGGGATTTGGAAACTGGTTGGTGGGAAGTAATCATTACCTTTATCCCACTCAGTTGTTGCTAGCTCATTAATAGCAAGCAGAGAGCTGTGTACTGGGTTGTTTGCTAGGTGAGGGTAGGCAACATGACCTTGTGTGCCTTTAATCGTTAGGTCGCCAGTGATAGAGCCACGACGGCCGTTCTTCACGACATCACCCACGAACTCAGTGCTCGATGGTTCACCAACGATACACATATCGATGTTTTCACCGCGCGCCATTAATGCTTCAACAACACGTACAGTACCGTTGATGAAAGGACCTTCCTCATCTGAAGTGATCAGGAAACCAATTGAGCCTGTGTGGTCTGGGTGTTTGGCAATGAACTGCTCGACGGCAACAATCATTGAAGCCAGAGAGCCTTTCATATCAGCAGCGCCACGGCCATGTAGGAAACCGTCTACGATAGTCGGTTCGAATGGCTTAGTGTTCCACTGTTCGATTGGGCCTGCAGGTACCACATCAGTGTGACCAGCAAAAGCAAACAGAGGCGCTTCAGTACCACGACGAGCCCAGAAGTTGGTCGTATCTTCAAATACCATCACTTCGATTTCAAAACCGAGTGCTTTTAAGCGTTCAATCATCAGGTCTTGGCAGCCTGCATCTTCTGGTGTTACCGATTGACGGCTGATTAGGTCTTTTGCCAGAGCCAAAGTTGGGCTATCTGTCATCCTTGAATTCCTTGTTTAAATAAAACGTCTAGTCATTAATTTTTAGAAGCTGATTCAATGATCAACGTCCAGTTGTCTGTCTATGTAAATACAACGATCTAAGCAAAAATAGCCGCGTATTGGTCGGCTTTAAATCCGATGTGAAGCTTACCTTCAACTTTTAAGATTGGGCGCTTGATCATGGCAGGTTGTTCAACTAGCAAAGTCACCGCTTTTTCTTCTGTTAGGGTGTCTTTCTGTTCTTGAGAAAGTTGGCGATAAGTCGTACCACGTTTGTTTAGCACAAGCTCCCAACCTAGCTCAGAGCAGAAGCTTGTTACTAGCTCTTCTGTGATGCCTTGTTTGCGATAATCGTGAAATTCGAACTCAATACCTTCAGCTTCGAGCCATTTCTTTGCTTTTTTAATGGTGTCGCAATTTGGGATACCAAACATGGTGATAGTCATTATTCTTCCTTTGAGTGATTTTATTTCATTGTTATGAGTTGAATCCTATCAGGAAGCAGCAACTCAGACAAAATAGAGTGATGAATATTTCATAGAGTGAAAAAAAAGCGTAAGAAAATGTCACTATTGGAGACTTATTGATCAGCCTCAACATGTTGTCAGCGAAAAAAGAAATAATTGAGCTGCACATATATAGGAGGTGTCAATGGAGTTGAGTCCTGTTTTTGCAAGGCGGCTATATTTAGCATTGTTAGTGGAAAGCCTTGATAGGCCAAATGTGCCTAAACTCATCGAAAAAACGGGGTGGCCTCGTCGTACTATTCAAGATGTACTCAAGGCGTTACCGGGGATCGGTATCGAACTTATGTTTGTTCAAGATGGGCGACGTCATAATGATGGCTATTACCAGTTATCCGACTGGGGGCCATTTGACAGTCAATGGGTTATCCAGCGTAAAGGCGATATAGCAACAAGCCTTGGATTTAGTGCATAAGCCAGCGAAAGCTGGCTTTCTTTTTTTAGAATAGAAATAGTAGGGAGCATCTCGCTAATATGAGTTGTGAGCTACCCCATTACGTTTCTATTTACTTACACAGATAGGCAGTTCCCAGCATAGTCACGGATGTGGAAAAATCTTGGGGAAGTGTGAATATCACGGTATCTGCGCCTAGCTCAATCGTATTCGACTTGAGTTGATTCATGGCGCCTTGAATCAATGTGTCATTTGGGTAAAACAGGTAGTTGTACCAATGGCCTTCGCTGCCTGTGACTTCCCCTTTATACTGACATTTATCGATATTAATCACGCCATGGTAATCCATTTGCACGTTGGCAGCTTCGCTATGAGGCGTTGATGTCGGTGTCGTGCAACCGAGTAACACGCTACTCATAGCCAAAGCGATTAATTCCTTTTTCATACGCTTATCCTGTTATTTCATCAAATAAATCGCGAAGCCTATCCAGCTAGCGAACAATAATAACCACGGCAATTTACTGGCGTGATTTGATGTTGTTTCATTATCCAAGTCGACATTCTGTTCTTGGTCTTGGTCTTGGTTCGCTTGTAGAGTCTGCTTCTCTTTCTGTACGCGCTTTTTAGCTTTATCGGCTTGGCGGCTGCGTTCTTTTTGCTGTTTCTTGTACAGTGCGATGCCTTTCTCGATACCCTGAGCAATCAGTTTAGTTTGTTCTTTGGTTTGAGCTGGCTTTTGAGTCGCTTTGGCTATCTTCAGTGCTTCCTGTTGAGATTCAACAGAGGGCGTATTAGTTTTGTTTTTCATACTGAGTTCGACAATTAAAACGGATTGGCTACTAAGATAACGCAAAGCTAGTTAAGTATGAATGATTTGCGTTAAAGTGTTGGTTTGAAAATAAGTGAAAGTGAGATTTGTGCGGTACTCCATAGAACAATACGACAAGCACGGCTTTTTGAAAGCTCCAATCTTGCTCTGGCTAGGTTGGTTGTTTCTTGCGAAAGCCTTGGTCGTTTTCATTGTTGCAGGCGCAAGCCGAGAATCGGGAACCGATATTCTTGAGATAATCTACCCAGACCATCAGATGTTTTATGTCGGGATCGCGTTGAGTGTGCCTAGTTTGCTGCTGATGTGGTTATTTGGGCTAAGA
The DNA here is from genome assembly GCF_041465805.1 of Vibrio sp. 10N.239.311.G01. Classification (NCBI taxonomy): domain Bacteria; kingdom Pseudomonadati; phylum Pseudomonadota; class Gammaproteobacteria; order Vibrionales; family Vibrionaceae; genus Vibrio; species Vibrio sp. 10N.239.311.G01. Next base: position 68,604 of record NZ_JBFSRM010000003.1, on the reverse strand, counting down.
TCGCCAGATAGAAAGCGCCTTAACAAAGTCGTGTCATGGGGACGTTGGGTTACCATGATGGCTATCTTGGCACAGGGCTCCCATACGATTTATTTAATCTATTTGGATAACGGATGGTTCCGTTGGTCAAATGGCATCACCCTATTGTTGCTGCTGTGGTTAGCGCTTTATCTAACCAATAGCCATGCTGCAAGGGATTGCTTTAAAGTGGTTGAGCTCGAAGACTGATTCTCATCAAAACATTTGTCCCATTCACAATTATACTTAGAAGCTAAAACTGGAAGGAATAATCTATGCTTAATGTTTCAAATGAGCAGCCTAACGTTCAAAGTGCTATTTTGCCTGAAGCTGGGCCTTTCGCGCTTTACGTTCAACTTAAAGTGAACGCTAATACTGCTAATGTACTAGCAGAAATTCAAAAGCTTCCGACTCTAATCGACGAACTAAACCAAACTCAGCCTGATGCGAACTTAACGGCATCGGTTGCGTTCTCAAAAGCTTTTTGGGATAGGTTCGAGCAAGCAGCGCCCGCTGATTTGATCGACTTCCCTGTGCTGGGTGAAGGTGATATCACCGCGCCGAGCACACTGTCTGATGTTCTGATTCACTGTCATTCAAACCGACATGATCTGCACTTCTTTATCTTGCGTAAATTGCTATCTGAAGTAGCAGCTGATGTTGAAGTGGTTGATGAAACTTATGGTTACCGCTTCCTAGACTCTCGTGACATGACAGACTTTGTTGATGGCACTGAAAACCCGAAAGACGCACAACGTGCTGAAGTTGCTATTGTGCCTGAGGGTGAATTCGCTGGTGGTAGTTATGTGATGGTGCAGCGTTTTGTGCACAATCTGCCAGCTTGGAATCGCTTGAATGTGTCGGCACAAGAGAAAGTGATTGGCCGAACTAAACCTGATTCAATTGAGTTAGATGATGTTCCTGCGGCGTCTCACGTTGGCCGTGTGGATATCAAAGAAGAAGGCAAGGGGCTTAAGATTGTTCGCCACAGTCTACCTTACGGTACTGCTACGGGCGACCACGGCTTATTGTTCATTGCTTACTGTAACGTTCGTCATAACTTCGATGCGATGTTAGAGAGCATGTACGGCGTAACTGATGGCAAAACAGACCAACTGCTTCGCTTTACTAAAGCGGTGACTGGCGCGTATTACTTTGCTCCTTCAACTGAGATGTTGAGTGCATTAACGATTAAGTAAGTCGTCTCAAAAAGAATAAACAAAGGGAGCCTCAGGGCTCCTTTTTTATTAAAGCTTTATATGAATTGGTCGATATAAGAGCAATCGTGAGTTTTATTCCTCTTTTTGTAAGCGAAGGTCTATGGCTATAACTGTTAATACCAATGTCTCAGCGCTGGTGGCCCAGAGAAACCTCTCTAATGCCAATAACATGCTGAACCAATCTTTGGAGCGCTTGGCTTCAGGGAGTCGTATTAACAGCGCTAAAGACGATGCTGCAGGGCTACAAATTTCGAACCGCTTGGAAGCGCAGATGAGTGGTATTGATGTCGCTGTGCGTAATGCGAATGATGGTATATCTATCATGCAAACCGCTGAAGGCGCGATGAATGAAACCACCAATATCATGCAGCGCATGCGCGACTTGTCTCTACAAGCAAGCAACGGTTCAAATAGCCAGTCGGAAAGAACGGCGATTCAAGAAGAGATTACCGCCTTAAACGATGAGCTGAATCGTATTGCAGAGACCACTTCTTTTGGTGGCAAAAAACTTCTCAATGGTAATTTTGGTAGTACGTCATTTCAGATTGGTGGCAGTTCGGGCGAAGCCGTGCAGATTGGTTTGAAAAGTATGCGTACTGATGACATCAACATGGGAGGCTTTAGCTACGTTGCTAATGGCATGGCCAGTGATTCATGGGCAGTGAAATCAAACCAGAATGATATGACGATGTCGTTTACCGATCGTTTTGGCCAGCCTCAAGAGATCATCATTAATGCGAAAGTCGGCGATGACATTGAAGAGTTGGCGACCTACATTAATGGTCAAACGGATCTCTTATCGGCTTCTGTTAATGATGACGGACAACTTCAGATTTATATGTCAGGTGAAGATACCGCGGGTACCATCTCTTTTTCAGGTTCATTAGCCAGTGAGCTTTCGATGTCAGCGGGTTATTACGAGTCAGTTAATGACATCAATGTAACGGATGTGGGTGGTGCTCAGCGCGCCGTCTCTATTTTGGATACGGCGATGAAGTATGTCGATAGCCATCGCTCTGAATTAGGGGCAATGCAAAACCGCTTTGATCATGCCATTAACAATCTTGAAAACGTTCATGAGAATTTGGCGACATCAAACAGTCGAATCAAAGATACCGACTACGCCAAAGAAACCACTCAAATGCTCAAGCAACAAATACTGCAGCAAGTGAGCACAACGATACTCGCTCAAGCCAAGCAAGCGCCGAATCTAGCTTTAACGTTATTAGGTTAATGAATTACCTACAATCTTATAAAAGCATTTCAGCTTGGTCGGTGCTTTTTGGCGAATAAAAATACAATTTCTCACTCGACTGACTTCCCGGCAACTTTAGCGATTTTCTCATCTTTTTTCGATAATTTTACGACCAGTCACGCTTTCTTCTGTTTTACCGCTATTTCTTTAAATTTGTTGTTTTTTTCCTAAAGGTTTCGCCAATCACGCCGTTATTAAAAGTAACTTTGAGAGAACTACTTGGTTTTCCGAGACGTCGGAAACCGCTATACCGGAAAATCAATTGGAGAAATCACCATGGCAGTGAATGTAAATACAAACGTTTCAGCGATGACAGCGCAACGTTACCTAAACAATGCAAACAGCGCACAACAAACATCAATGGAGCGTCTAGCTTCTGGCTCAAAAATCAACAGCGCAAAAGATGACGCTGCGGGTCTACAAATCTCGAACCGTTTGAACGTTCAAAGTCGTGGCCTTGATGTTGCTGTACGTAACGCGAACGACGGTATCTCAATTGCACAAACTGCTGAAGGTGCAATGAACGAGACGACTAACATCCTGCAACGTATGCGTGATTTGTCTCTACAATCTTCAAACGGCTCAAACTCAAAATCTGAGCGTGTAGCGATTCAAGAAGAAGTAACAGCACTGAACGACGAACTGAACCGTATCGCGGAAACGACGTCTTTTGGTGGTAACAAGCTGCTTAACGGTACTCACGGTACTAAATCATTCCAAATCGGTGCGGATAACGGTGAAGCTGTAATGCTTCAACTGAAAGACATGCGCTCTGATAACGCTCAGATGGGTGGTAAGAGCTACCAAACTGAGAACGCGAAAGACAAAGACTGGAACGTTCAAGCGGGCTCTAACGACCTAAAACTGTCGTTCACTGACAACTTCGGCCAAGCACAAGAAATCGACATCAGCGCAAAAGCGGGTGATGACATCGAAGAGCTAGCGACTTACATCAACGGTCAACAAGATTCTGTTAAAGCGTCTGTTACTGAAGACGGCAAGCTACAAATGTTCACAGGCAACAACAAAGTGAGCGGCGATGTGTCTTTCTCTGGCGGTCTTGCGGGCGAGCTAGGTATTCAAGCAGCTAAAGACGTAACGGTTGATACTATCGACGTAACATCTGTTGGCGGCGCACAAGAGTCTGTAGCAGTAATCGATGCGGCCCTTAAGTATGTAGACAGTCACCGTGCTGAGCTAGGTGCTTTCCAAAACCGTTTCGACCACGCTATCAGCAACTTAGACAACATTAACGAGAACGTTAACGCATCTAAGAGCCGTATTAAAGATACCGACTTCGCGAAAGAAACGACTCAGATGACTAAGTCTCAGATCCTTTCTCAAGCTTCAAGCTCGATTCTTGCTCAAGCGAAGCAAGCACCGAACTCGGCACTTAGCCTACTAGGTTAATCGATTGAAAAGCCACGTTGACCGATAGTGTTGACGTTAGGCTTCCACAAATTAGCTCGTGGTGAGAGATGAGCGCTAAACAGACCCAGCTTCGGCTGGGTTTTTTATTGCCTGAAATTTGGAGAAGAGAGGGGAGTTGTGGTGTTGGTAGTTGATTGGAAAGCGAGATTCCCTATCACGTTCGTGCCTCACTGTAGGGAATGACGGGAGTTGGGTATTGGTGACTCTATAGCTAACTGTATAGAAGAGGTCGGTTTGAGTAACAATCACTCAGGCTTAAACCATAGTGTTTAATCGTCATCCCAGAATCGAACCGAGCGAGATGTCAGGGATCTCTGTTCGTGAGAGGCCCAAAGAAGAAGGGGATTTGTAGTTGTTAGGTATAAGGCCAAAGCGGCTGGTAATCTGGCATTAGAACTATATAGCAGGCACAAAAAACGCCACCCTTAGGTAGCGTTTTAATTAAAGCAGTTAAGTAATCGAGATTACTTAGTTACTTTAAGAACTGGAGTTTCGCCAACAGTTACAGAACCAGAAAGCTTGTTCAGCTCTTTGATTTCGTCCATGTTAGAGATAACAACTGGAGTAAGCGTAGATTTTGCTTTCTCTTCTAGAAGCGCTAGGTCGAAAGTGATGATAGTGTCACCAGCTTTAACAGATTGACCTTCTTCAGCTACACGAGTGAAGCCTTCGCCTTTAAGTTCAACAGTATCGATACCGAAGTGAACGAAAAGCTCAACACCGTCGTCAGACTCGATAGAGAATGCGTGGTTAGTTTCGAAGATCTTACCGATAGTACCGTTAACTGGAGCTACCATTTTGTCGCCAGCTGGTTTGATCGCGATGCCGTCACCAACGATTTTTTCAGCGAAAACTACATCTGGCACATCTTCGATGTTTACGATTTCACCAGAAAGAGGTGCGATGATTTCGATTGCACCAGCATCAGCGCTGTCATCAGATACAAGCTTTTTCAGTTTGTCAAACAGACCCATTGTGTCATGCTCCTAACGTTTAGTTTTATTCTGTAGAATATACTATACCAATCTAACAAATTAGACGACTATTTTTAGCCGTCTAACGTTATTAAGCGATTGGCGATTACTGAGTTTTCTCAGCGATGAACTTTTCTACGCAAGCTTCAATTTCAGCAGCTGTTGGTAGAGATAGTGCTTCGTCAGCCATAGCTTTAACTTCAGCGAAGTTAGAGTTACGGATTACTTTCTTAACTTTAGGGATAGAGATACCGCTCATAGAGAACTCATCTAGACCCATACCAAGTAGAAGTAGCGTTGCACGCTCATCACCAGCAAGCTCACCACACATACCAGTCCACTTACCTTCAGCGTGTGATGCGTCGATCACTTGCTTGATTACTGTAAGAACAGCAGGAGATAGTGGGTTGTATAGGTGAGAAATCATTTCGTTACCACGGTCTACCGCAAGAGTGTATTGCGTTAGGTCGTTAGTACCGATAGAGAAGAAAGAAACTTCTTTCGCGAGGTGGTGTGCGATTGCAGCAGCAGCTGGAGTCTCAACCATTACGCCGATTTCGATTTCTTCATCGAAAGCTAGGCCTTCAGCGCGAAGTTCAACTTTGTACTCTTCGATTGCTTTTTTCAGTTCACGGATCTCTTCAACAGAAATGATCATTGGGAACATGATACGTAGTTTACCGTGTGCAGACGCACGTAGGATGCCACGTAGTTGGTCACGTAGGATTTCACGACGATCCAAGCTGATACGTACTGCACGCCAGCCTAGGAAAGGGTTCATCTCTTGTGGAAGGTCCATGTATGGTAGGTCTTTGTCGCCACCGATATCCATAGTACGGATAATCACTGACTCGCCTTCCATTGCTTCTGCTACTTCTTTGTAAGCAACGTATTGCTCTTCTTCAGTAGGAAGCGCGTCACGGTCCATAAATAGGAATTCAGTACGGTACAGACCAACGCCTTCACCGCCGTTACGCAGGATACCGTCACAGTCTTTTACTGTACCGATGTTGCCGCAAACTTCTACACGGTGACCGTCTAGAGTTTCAGCATGCAAATCTTTTAGTTTTGCTAGTTCAGCCGCTTCTGCTTCAAAATCTGCTTTGATTTTCTTAGCTTCTGCTAATTCAGCTTCAGAAGGGTTGATGATGATTTTGTTGTTCATCGCGTCTAGCACAAGCATGTCGCCGTTCTTAACTTGCTTAGTGATATCGTTAGTACCAACGATAGCTGGAAGCTCAAGAGAACGTGCCATGATTGAAGTATGAGATGTACGACCGCCGATGTCACAAGCGAAACCAAGAACGTAGTCTAGGTTGATTTGTGCAGTTTCAGATGGCGTTAGGTCGTAAGCTACTAGGATAACTTCTTCACTGATGTCTGATAGAGACACAATGTTGATGCCTAGAGCATTTTTAACGAAACGAGTACCGATATCGCGGATATCAGTTGCACGTTCTTTTAGGTACTCATCATCAAGAGATTCAAGCGCACAAGCTTGCTCTTCGATCACAGTGTGGATCGCGTTGTCTGCGTGCATTTTTTCTTTCTTGATGAGTGCTAAAATCTCTTCTTCTAGCTCTTCATCTTCAAGCAGCATGATGTGGCCTTCAAAGATTGCTTCTTTTTCTTCGCCAAAAGTTTCAAGTGCTTTTTGCTTAACAACTTCAAGCTGTTGAGAAGATTTGTTACGAGCGTCAAAGAAACGCTGTACTTCTGCTTCAACTTGGTCGTCAGAGATAGATTGAGTGTTTAGGACAATTTCATCTTCTTGAAGTAGTAGTGCTTTACCGAAAGCAATACCAGGAGATGCTAGGATGCCTGAAATCATAGCCTTACCTTAGTTGTTCAACTGTAAACGGGAGAGTGTGTGACTTTAAGTCGTCGACTAATGTCGCGCTTATTCCTATCTATTTCGAACAAAGCCACTTTGCTATGCAAAATGGCTTTGAAAGAAGGAGACCGTATTAGTGTAGTTGATCCATAAGAGCAACTAGGTGGTCTACTGCTTGCTGAGCTTGAGGACCTTCAGCTGAAATAGTAACGTTAGTACCTTTTACTAGGCCTAAAGTTTGTAGTTTGAACAGGCTTTTCGCGCTAGCGCTTTTGCCGTTAGAAGTCACTGTGATGTCAGCGTCGAAAGATTTTGCTTCTTTAACGAACTGTGCAGCTGGACGAGTGTGAAGACCGTTTTCTGCTGTGATTTCTACTTGCTTCTCGTACATTTTATATACCCCAATTAATTTATTTTTTGTAAGTTTGTAACCAGATTAGCTTAACTGCTTTAGCCCAAATGCGCTAGAGGCTAGTACGCCATGTTCGTGTTAGAACTTAGACTGGTTATAAATTTTTATCCAGCCATGGTCGTCTTTTGCTGAGTACTCATGACTTTCAGAATTTGTTTATTGCTTCTTTTATTTTGAAGCGAAAAATAAAACAGACCTGATATTACCAAAGGTGGGGCAGGGATCAACAAAAAAGCCCCTAAACGGGGCTTTTTTGGACGAAAAATTGATTTGACCACATATTATTGTTGGTTCTCTTTTTCCGTAAAGATGCCAGCAAATAGGGCTGTGCTTAGGTAACGCTCACCAGAGCTTGGTAGTACAGTAACGATAGTTTTTCCTGCAAATTCAGGTAGTTCGGCGATTCTGTTTGCTGCTACAACTGCCGCGCCAGATGAGATGCCTGCAAGAATACCTTCTTCTTTCATTAGGCGTTGAGCCATCTCAATCGCTTCTTCAGAAGTTACCGATTCAACACGGTCAATAATCTCTAAATCTAGGTTTCCAGGGATGAAACCTGCACCGATACCTTGAATTTTGTGTGGAGCTGGTTTGATTTCTTCACCTGCAAGTGCCTGTGCAATCACTGGAGACTCAGCCGGCTCAACCGCGACTGAAGTAATCGCTTTGCCTTTTTCACCTTTAATGTAACGACTCGTACCAGTGATAGTACCGCCCGTACCAACACCCGCTACAAACACGTCGATTTCGCCGTCTGTTGCTTCCCAAATTTCAGGACCAGTCGTCTGCTCGTGAATCTGTGGGTTAGCAGGGTTGTTGAACTGTTGAAGTAGTAGGTATTTGTCTGGGTCTGAAGCAACAATCTCTTCTGCTTTAGCAATCGCGCCGTTCATGCCTTTTGGTGCTTCAGTTAGCACAAGGTTTGCGCCAAGCGCTTTAAGCAGCTTACGACGTTCTAGGCTCATTGATTCAGGCATAGTTAGCGTTAGTTTGTAACCGCGTGCTGCTGCTACGAATGCAAGTGCAACACCTGTGTTACCACTGGTAGGTTCAACAAGCTCGATACCTGGCTTAAGCGTACCTGCTTTTTCTGCTTCCCAGATCATGTTTGAACCGATACGACATTTAACACTGAAGCTTGGGTTACGAGCTTCGATCTTAGCTAGGACGTTACCTTTGCTTACTTTGTTAAGGCGGACTAGAGGTGTGTTACCAATCGTTAGGGTGTTGTCTTCGTAGATCTTGCTCATGCGATATTCCTTCATTTAATGACAGAACTAAACGTAGTATATCAATCACTTTACCGTCTAGTGTCTTACGATGTTTATTCAGCTTGAATTTAGATTAAACAAGTTGAAAAAAAGGTAAAAGGATTAAAAAGTTATATCATATAGATATGTAGCAGAATTCACGCCTATCTTTATTGAAATCAGAACTTCAAAAAGATAGGCGAAACTAGGAAGTATAGGCGGGGGAATAGACGAGAATTATAGACGAGAACGCAGAGCTTGGTCTTTAAACTCAGCAACCCACATTGCCGTCGCGCCGCAAACGGCAACGGGCATTACGATCAGGTTTAGAATTGGAATTGTGGTGAACACAGAAACAAGCGCGCCAAAGCTGTAGCTCTTGCCTTGTTTTTGTTTCAAATTGTTTCTCATGTCATCAAATTTGATTTTATGGTTATCGAACGGGTAGTCGGCGTATTGAATCGCTAACATCCATGCTGTGAAAATGAACCATAAAAACGGAGCAACGGTTTGCCCTAGTGCTGGAATTAACAAAAGTAGGAATAAACCGATCGCTTTTGGCAGAATGTAGACAAGCTTGCGCCATTCTCTCGCTAATATACGTGGGGTATCTTTGAGAACATCAAGTAAACCATCGTCATTAACTTTTTTACCGCTCAACAACTCTTCAACTTTTTCCGCGAGTAAACCGTTGAACGGTGCGGCAATGAAGTTAGCGAGCGTACTAAAGAAATATGAGAATGTGGCCAAGACGGTTAACACAAGTAATGGCCATAAAATGTATGACAACCACGACAAGAAACTTGGCAATGCACCAATCCAACCTTCAATCCAAGTGTTTAGGTTGGAGAAGATATAAAACAAGGCACCACCTACGAGTAACACGTTCGCGATAAGTGGCATTAATACAAACTTACGAATGCTCGGTGATAAAGCGATTTTTATTCCGAAAATAAAATAGCCAAAGCCGGAGCGGGGAACAGATTCAATAGTCATATTTAAATTAGGTCACATGTGAATTTGGTTAAATAGCAAACATGTCTAGTGTACTCGACCGAAATTAAGAAAAAAAGCGTGGTGAAAATCACACCATGTAAGGAACTAATTGTATTAAGTTGTTCTAAAACAGTGGCTACTTTTGATAGAGTAGTGAGATTAGCCAAATTAACCCAACTTAGTGACAGCGTGTTTATAGCTAGTTGACTAAGAAAGCTGAGAGCGAAAAATGCAGGAATTGCGATTTGTACTCATTATTGTTGGCGCATTAGCTATCGCCGCATTATTGTTCCATGGTCTATGGACGAGTAAAAAAGAAGGGAAAGCAAAGTTTGGAGATAAGCCGCTCGGTAAGCTTGATAACGACAGCTTAGATGAAGCAGAAACTATTCCAAACCGTTCATTCGCCCCAGAAGATGATTTTGAGATAATCCGAAAAGAACGTAAAGAGCCGGATTTTGCTGTTTCACCCTCTGATACTGATCCGCTGATCGACTCAGATCCGCTAACAGCGCCACAAGCGAAAGAAGCTTACGAAGATGATATCGAATTAAATGATCTTCCTTCTTTCAGCGTAGAAGACCCAATTAAGGTTGAAAGTGAACTTGAAGTGATTGAGGAAGAGAAGGACGTTGAGCCTGAAGTTCCAAGCTTTGAGTTGACTGACGAGCAAAAAGAAAACCATGCCGGCTTTAAAGTGCAGTACGGTTCGTTTGAAGAGCCTTCTGAAACAGTTGATGAGCCAGTCGTTCCAAACGAAACGCTTACTCAAAGAGAGCCCGTTGTTGCGAAAGAAGTCGTGACTCCGCAAAGTGCGACTGTTGAAGAAGCAAAACCAGATGAAGAACTTGGTTTAGAAGTGATCGTTCTTAATGTTCACTGTGCTGGAGAGATCCCATTCGTTGGGACTGAACTTTTCCGCAGCATGGAGAACAACGGTTTAACTTATGGTGAGATGTCTATTTACCACTGCTTTGCACAATCTACAGATGCACCAAAGGTTATTTTCAGCGTTGCAAACATGATGCAGCCAGGAACGCTAGAACATGATGATCCTGCTGACTTCACGACTAAAGGTATTTCGTTCTTTATGACGTTGCCTTGTTATGGTCAAGCTGATCAAAACTTCAATGTGATGCTGAGTGCGGCGCAGAAAATTGCTGACGATATGGGCGGAAACGTGTTGGATGAGTCACGCAACTTAATGACACCAAACCGTTTATCTGACTACCGCAAGCAAATCAGAGACTTTATGACGGCATCGAATGCCTAGCCGTATTGTTTAGCCTTGTAAATAATCTATATTTATAGAAAAGGGCTCCTAAGGGAGCCCTTTTTGATATTTCAATCACGATAGAGAATGATATGAAAGAATCGATTCAAGTTACCTTAGAGCAGTTAAGAGAAACTCTGCATTATCACGCCGTTCGTTATTACGTAGAAGATAGCCCTGAGATCCCTGATGTCGAGTACGATCGATTAATGCAGCAATTGCTAAAGATCGAAGAAGAGAACCCGGAACTAGTGACGGTAGATTCTCCGAGCCAACGTGTTGGTGGTCAGCCTCTCGATGGTTTCACTCAAGTGACTCATGAGATCCCAATGCTTTCTCTGGACAATGCTTTCTCTGATGAAGATTTGGATGCGTTCAATAAGCGAATGTCTGATAGAGCGCCAACCGCTAACCTCAAGACTTTCTGTTGTGAACCTAAGCTTGATGGCCTTGCAGTTAGCCTACTCTATGTGAATGGTATTTTAGTTCAGGCTGCGACACGTGGTGACGGTGCGACGGGTGAAAACATCACTGAAAACGTGCGTACGATCAGCTCTATCCCACTTAAGTTACAAGGTGAAGGCTGGCCGCAGCGTATTGAAGTTCGTGGCGAAGTGTTTATGCCAAAAGCGGGTTTCGATAAGTTGAATGAGATGGCGTTGAAGAAAGGCGAGAAAGTATTTGTTAACCCACGTAATGCCGCCGCAGGTAGCCTGCGTCAGCTTGATTCCCGTATTACTGCGAAACGTCCGCTAGCTTTCTACGCATACAGTGTCGGTGTTGTACAAGGCGCTGAGCTATCAAATAGTCACTACCAACGCTTTTTACAGCTTAAAGGTTGGGGCTTACCTATGTGCCCCGAGACTAAGCAACTGAGCTCTCTCGAAGACGTGAAAGCCTATTACCAAGATATTATGACTCGTCGTGATGCTCTGGCTTACGAGATTGATGGCGTTGTTATCAAAGTCGACGATATCGCGGCTCAAGAAGTGCTTGGTTTTGTTGCACGAGCGCCACGTTGGGCAATTGCTTATAAGTTCCCAGCTCAAGAAGAGATTACACTGCTCAATGACGTTGAATTTCAGGTGGGCCGTACTGGCGCTATTACGCCGGTTGCTAAACTTGAACCTATCTTCGTTGGTGGCGTGACGGTCAGCAATGCCACTTTACACAATGCCGATGAGATTGCGCGTTTAGGCGTGAAGGTAGGCGACAGCGTTATTATTCGCCGTGCAGGTGACGTTATTCCACAAATAGTGGCTGTTGTACTAGATCGTCGCCCTGAAACGGCTAGAGACATTGTTTTCCCTGATGCTTGCCCAGTATGTAGTTCTGCGGTTGAGCGTGTAGAAGGTGAAGCTGTAGCGCGTTGTACTGGCGGTTTAGTCTGTCAGGCGCAGCGTAAAGAAGCACTTAAACACTTTGTTTCTAGAAAGGCGCTAGACGTTGATGGACTGGGCGTGAAAGTTATTGAGCAGCTTGTGGACCGTGAAATGGTCGAAACACCTGCTGATTTATTTAAGCTAAGTGCTGGCGTGATTACTGTTCTTGACCGAATGGGGCCTAAATCGGCACAGAACGTCGTGAGTGCGTTGAATAAAGCTAAAGACACGACGTTAGCGCGTTTCCTCTATTCACTCGGTATTCGTGAAGTCGGTGAGGCGACAGCGATGAACTTAGCGCAACACTTTAAGACGTTGGAACTGGTTCAAGCAGCTACTCATGAACAATTAGTTGAAGTGTCAGATATTGGTGACATCGTTGCTAGCCATATCACCAGCTTCTTCTCACAAGAGAAAAACAGAGCGGTCGTCGATCAGCTGATAGAGCTAGGTGTGAATTGGCCAATCATCGAAGAAGCTGCCGATGACCAAGAGCTACCATTAGAAGGTAAAGTCGTTGTGTTAACAGGCTCATTGTCGCAATTAGGTCGAAGTGAAGCTAAAGCTGCGTTACAAGCATTAGGTGCGAAAGTGACGGGTAGCGTATCGAAGAAAACGGACATCTTGTTTGCCGGTGAAGCTGCGGGTTCTAAATTAACTAAAGCACAAGATTTAGGTATCGAAATAAGAACAGAAGAAGATCTAATAGCCCTTATTTCGTAAGTAAATACAGATAAAAAAAGCTCAAAGGCACTCCTTTCAAGGGAGTGCCTTTTTTGTTTCTGATATAAAAATGAGGGCTTTTTAATTGTTGAGAATTTTGTTCCTATACGAACTCTAAAATCAGGACAGTGACGCTGCTCAACATTAATGAAATACCATTGTAGTTGTATCAAAAATGCGAGTCATATCTATTTTTACAAAGTGATAATTACCTCAAGTTGTTGAATTTATTGGTATTGATTTTGTTTTGGTGAGGATTTTTCTATTTATCGATCTGGATCACTAAGTACCTATTAAATTTGCACCAACTCATATTTTTTTAGATGAAAATTAAGTTCTCATTGATCTTTTTGAGGGCGAAGTTAGTCTTAATGCCATGGATGCACATGATGTGTATAACCAGAAAGGAAATAGAGAATTCAGAGTTTAGGGTTCTCAAACAAGAAAAGGTATTTCTCTCTACGGCGGCCAACTTTAGGCGGGGAATATTCAAACAGCTATATCCATTTTTAGGAGTTTTATTCCATGGAAAACAAATTTTTTAAAGTATCTGCGATTACAGCAGCAATGGTAGGTGCGCTGTCTGCTGCTCCAGCTATGGCTGAAGACCCAATCGGTCCGGAGTATGCAAGTCAGGCGTCAGAGTTCTTTGCTGAGTCGACAATTAGCGGTAACCTAAACTTTTTCATGCGTGCTCGTGACCGAGCTGGTAAAGATGCAAACGGTAATGACACAGCAAAAACTGCTAACTTAGACCACGGCTCAATTTTTGCGAATTTGGGTTTCCATTCTGGTTATGTAGCGGACGTCGTTGGTGTTGACGCTGTTGTATACAGCACATTTGATATGTGGCAAGAAGCTGGAAAATGGGGTGGTGGTCACGAGATGAACTTCTTCCAATGTGACTCAGTCTATTCTACAGACTGTTGGGAAGATGGTCGTGGTGATAACACTGATAATGGTGTTTCCTTTGCAAAAGCAGCCATGAAGTTTAAGTTTGGCGAGAATGTCAATGCTCAGCTCGGTTATTTCCAACCTTCTGTACCAAGCTCATTAGGTGTCAACTGGTCATTCGCTCCTGGTACATACCGCGGTGGTGAAGTTGGAGCTAGTTTTGGTGATCTTTCTCTTGGTCTTGTTGTGGCCGATAATTACAAAGCTCCTTGGTTCAAAGAAACTTACGAATTCCAAGATGGTGCTGGCAATGATGCTGGTGAAGTATACTCATTAGGTGCTCGCTATGCGTTAGATAACGGTATTTCTTTTGACGTTGGTTACGGTGCTCTGACAGATGGTGACCGTAAGAACTTCCATGTTAAAGTTAAAGGTACAACCGATGGTGGCCTATACTGGTCTCCTCAATTATACGTAGTAGATGATGACAATCAATTTGATAGCACAGCATTCCAAACTGCGTTATTGACATCTATGTCTATGGGTCAATACAGCTTCCGTGCAGAAGCAACATACACAGTTGCTGATTCTGAAGATACTCGTGGCAATGTTGGTAATATGTCATACCGCTTAACAGAGGCTTATGGTGGCTCTAATGGCGCTTATGATATTTGGTGGAACAACCGTTCTGACTTTAACCACGATGGCGAATATGCGTTCTTCCTATCATCATCTCGTGACTTCTCTGATATTGGTGGTACTGGTTTTAGTGCAGGTGTAAGTGGTGCTTATGGCGCGGGTGCTAAAGCTGATGGTTACGATGAACTAGTAGAGTATGCATACAGTTTCTTCGCGAACTACGCGATTCAAGCTGGTGCACTGAAAGATGCCAATATCAGCTTCTACTACACTAACTACTACAATGACACTAACGCAAATGATTGGGCTGTTTACTCTAACGGATTCAATGATGAGACCGATTTCAAACTAGCATTAACAATTCCTTTCGGAGTTAAGTAAGTTAGATACGAAATAGAAAAGCTGGGCATTTGCTCAGCTTTTTTGCTTTTAGGAGATATTTATGAAAAGTATTATTCCCATTATATTAATGGCTTTTAGCTTAGCTGCATGCACTTCTTCACCGAAAACAGCGTCTGAATTTTGGTATGATCAAGGTGAGCGCTTTGGATCCCGTGGCTACGTGATCGATAATGACTCATTGGCTGATATTAAAGAAAAGGTGGAGTTTGATGAGCCTGCTTATCTTGCCGGTTATGAAAAAGGAAAATTAGAGTTCTGTGATCCCTACAAAGCATTTGAAAAAGGCATCAAAGGAACAAGGTATACAGATCAATGTGCCGATATGCCTCAGGAGGTGATGATCAAAGCAGAGTGGCAAAGAGGCTGGGACGCATTTATTGGTGCTGATTTCTATAAGTTTAGGTAGGCTTAGAAACGATTAACTTAAACCTACCTATTGTCATTATTGATGTTTACCACCATACGCTTTGCACAATTCACGGGGCAGTTGCTTAATCGCTCCGTCACTGAATGTGCACTGGACACCTGCACCAAATACTTTTCCTGCGTTGTTTTGTGCAATAGAGACTGGAGCTGAAAAAATAAACACTGAAGCTAGTGCTAAAGTTACAAGTTTCATATTTTCCATCCTTCATACTTACCAAAAAAATAAAATAAACAGCATTCAAATGTCATGCTTAATACTCAATTATGTATATGGTTGATGAAAGGTCAAAGTTATATAAAAATTTTCAATGAAAAATAACAATAGCTAATTTAAATATATCAATCAGTAACTTATTGATTTCTGGTTGTGATAAGTGTCTATAAATGCAAGTTATTTACCTTATTGAAGGTAAAACAGTTATAAGTGGCAGACTTTATTTTCTTAAATTATATTTATTATGCATTCAGGTGTTCTAGGTGTACTATTTGCTAGCGCCTCAAAGGTAATTAATGCCGAAGATACATCAGCTTATTAGAGTAATATCATGAACATAAGTGAAGCCGCTAAACTTACTAACTTATCAACGAAGTCTATTCGTCTTTATGAAGACAAGGGGGTTATTACAGCCCCTTTACGCTCGGAAAATGGCTATAGAAGCTACGACAAGAAGCAGATCAAAGAACTTGGTATAGTTGCGAAAGCGAGAAGCGCGGGTTTTTCACTCGATGAGTGCCGTGCGCTTGTTGAATTAGCTGACAATCCTTGTCGTGAAAGTGCCGACGTTAAAGCGAAAGCGCTTAGTAAACTGGAAGAAGTAAACAAAAAAATTGAAGATCTTTTGGCAATTCAGAAGACATTGAAAGAGTGGATTGAACAATGTCCAGGTGACTCAAATAGCCATTGCCCGATCATTGATTCGCTTGTAGAGAAAAAGCCATAAGTGGGCTACTTATGGCTCAGATAAGGAATGCTTGAATTACTCTTTAGTTGGAGTAATCGTTAATACTATGCCATCTACAGCAGTGACGATCACCTCTGTGCCTGCTTTTAAGTTGTGGGCACTAACAGCTGACCACGTAGTATCACCTAGACGGATACGACACTTGCCTTTTTTAATGTCAGTATCGATTCGAGTTGTTTGACCTACCAGTTGCTTTTCTCTTTGGTTTAACTCTCGCCCTGCATCCGATTGCTTGTCATTCGAGAGTTGTCTTCTCCACCACAACCAAGTCGTGATCAATGAGAAGCTTGCAAAGGACAGCCATTGCATCTGCCAACCAATTGGTAGAGCACCCAAAAGTGCACCGACCAACATGGCAGATATGCCTATCCATAAAAAGTAACCAGCGGTTCCAACCAGTTCAAGTGCAAGCAGTGCTAGACCAAATGCTAGCCAGTGCCAGTGGTTTACTTGTTCTAGTAATTCGACCATAAGTTAGTCCTTACTACCTTTGTCATTCTTATGCGCAAACATCTCTGCAATACCCGCGACAGAACCCATTAGGCCTGTTGCTTCAAGTGGTAGCATGATGATCTTGCCGTTTTCTGCTTGACCAATTGATTTCAGTGCGTCGGTGTAGCCTTGTGCTATGAAGTAGTTTACGGCTTGCATGTCACCTTGAGCAATCGCCGTTGATACCATTTCTGTTGCTTTCGCTTCTGCTTCTGCGGCACGCTCACGGGCTTCTGCTTGCAATATTGCCGCTTGCTTCTCACCTTCTGCTTTCAGGATCTCTGATTGCTTGTGGCCTTCCGCTTTTAGGATCTCTGCTTGCCTTACGCCTTCTGCCTCTAGAATATCAGCACGTTTGTTTCGTTCTGCCTTCATCTGAGCATTCATCGCTGCGGTTAAATCTGCTGGTGGCTGTACGTCTTTAATTTCGATACGGGTGACTTTTACGCCCCAAGGGTTTGTCGCTTCATCAACGATGTTCAGTAGCTTGGTATTGATCATGTCACGCTGACTCAGCATCTCATCCAGTTCCATCGAGCCAAGCACAGTACGGATATTGGTGAGGGTTAAGTTACGGATCGCATGTTCAAGGTCATTCACTTCATAAGCTGCCTTAGGCGCGTCGATAACTTGAACAAAACAAACCGCATCGATAACCACATTTGCATTATCTTTGGAGATGACTTCTTGTGCTGGGATGTCGAGAACACGCTCCATCATGCTGATGCGCTGTCCAACTTTATCAATAAATGGAATGATTAAGTTAAGACCCGGTTTAAGGGTGTGTGTGTATCGCCCGAAGCGTTCAACGGTCCAGTTGTTGCCTTGTGGAACGGTTTTTACGCCAGCGAAGATAAATAACAGTGCGACGGCAGTAAAGACGCCGATAGTAATCAAGGTATCAATAGGCATACAAAATCCTTTGCAAGTTTGAGTTTTTGATAGTTCAGTATTGATACTGGCTCATATTTAAATTCTGAGCAAATTTATAAACGAGAAATGGGCCATAAAGCATTGATTTTATGGCCCATTTTACATTCTATTATGCGATAAACTAATTGATTGAATTGTCAATTTTCGATGTTTAATCTACGGCTTTTTAGGTTTAACTAGTAAAGCAGAGAGTACAGTTGTCGACGGTACTTACTGGCAACTGGGTTACCTTGTCCAAGCGCACTCAAGATGTCCATGAACTCTTTCTTCATGTCACCATCGAGAGCATTAAGATCTTTGGCTAGGAAAGACCATAATAGATCCATAGCTTCTTCACTGCGGTTCACTTGGTGATATTGCAATGCTAATTCAGATGCTGTTTTAGCGTCGCTCGGATTTTGCTGAAGAGCGGCTTCTAATGCTTGTATTTCAGGGCTGTCTGCTGCTTGTTTATGAAGTTCAAGCTTTGCAACTAAGCCTTTGTAGTAGTTGTCTTGGTACTCAAGAGGGATAGTTGCTAGCTGAGTTTCAGCAAGGTCAAATTGTTGTGTTTCTAACAAACACTCTGCGATCGCCAGTTTTACTTCACCTTTATTCGTCAGCTCTGCTGGAAGTTGCTGCATTGCTGCTAGTGCCTGTGTGTGCTCGCCAGCTTGCATTTGCTCAAGAGCCTGACGCAAAGCAAGTTCATCTTGGCTAGGAAGGTGTTTGCTGAGCATATCGACAATAGCTTCTATGCTTTGAGGGCCACCGAGCCCATCGACTGGCTGACCATTAACAAACAGTGCAATAGTGGGCAGTGCTTGAACACCAAACTGGCTAGCAATAGCTTGCTCTTGTTCGCAATTGAGCAGGGCTAAGGTGAAGGCACCGTTGTATTGCTGAGTTAAAGTTTGCAGTTCAGGAATGACTTGGGCGCTCTCTTGGCTCATTGGTGCCCAAAAATGGATGAGTACAGGGGTCTGCATCGAACCTTCTAATACTTGACGAAAGTTCTGCTCATTAAGTTCAACAATATGCGGAGATTGCATTTACGTTCCTTGAGGTTTGTTTTGTGGATACGTTGCAGATATGGGGGGGTTAGTCGGTAACTTCAAGATCTAACTCGGTTATCTCGGATAAAAAGAACCAAAAATAGAAAAACGCTATGCTTCGATGTTGATAGAGTTGTTATCTCAACATGGAAGGCATAGCGTTATCATCGAGGTAGTCAGTGAGGCGTTGCGTGAGATACTCAAAACAGTATAAACAGCGTAATTGCCAGACCCACACCTACCCAATTAAGGCGGTTTAAAGTCATGAGATTTCCAGAGTAGAACCATCAATTGGGAATAACTGATGGGATAGGATAATCATGACATCTTATTGTTACGGAAAAATTACATCGTTACATTAAAGTTTGCGACTCTGCATTCAAAGTTAGTAATTTATGCAGCTTTTCTCAAAATAGGGTCTAGCAAGCGACTCGGTAGAATCCTTTTCAATACCGCGAACACTTTAGTCGGGGTCGTAACTCGGTATCTTAGCTTGGGTTTGTCGGCGGTGAGAGCATGGAATACCGGCTCAATACAACTTTCTGGAGGCAGGACAAAAGCGTTATTCGATGATTCTTTTTCGAGTCGATCTTTTTGTTGTTGGTAAGCGTCTTGGTGGGCGCTGCCAGAAATGTTGATCCATTTATTGAACGCTTTCAAGGCATTGGTTCTAAATTGAGTCTCAATTGGCCCTGGTTGCAGTAATGAGATCTGTATACCGCTGCCATGCAGTTCTAATCGTAAGGTATCTGTCCAACCCTCAATCGCGAATTTAGAAGCATTATAAGCACCACGATACTTCATGGCTGCAAAACCTAATACGGAACTGTTTTGTACGATTCGACCTTCGCCACGCTCGCGCATGTGCGGAAGGATCTGACAGACGAGATGATGCCAACCAAAGAAGTTGGTTTCGAATTGTTCTCTGAGTCCTTGGGTCGGTAAGTCTTCTAGCGCACCTGCTTGACCGTAAGCACCGTTATTGAATAATCCATACAATCCATTAGGTGCGAGATCAATAGCAAGCTTGGCGCCATGCTCAATACTTTCTTGGTTGGAAAGATCTAATTGAATACAGGTTAGGCCTTCATCTTGAAGGCGTTGAACATCTTGTGGATCACGACAAGATGCAATGACATGAAAACCACGCTTTTGAAGTGCATGAGCACATGTATAGCCAATACCTGTTGAGCAACCGGTAATCAGAATCGACTTGTTCACACTTAATCCTTTATTAGAGTCTCTATCGCTCTAGGGTAAAGAATTAGTCTTGATGTTGTAACAAGTTTTTTAGTGCTGGCTCGATTCTTGAGTAACTAAAGATGAATCCCATCTCAGTGAGTTTCTTCGGCTTGGAGCGAATGCTGTCAAATAGCAAACAAGATGATTCCCCCATGAGAATCGACATTGCCCATTTCGGCGTGAATAAGAAATGCGGTCGGCCTAATTGTTTCGCTAACGTGCTGCTGAACAGTTTGTTGGTCACAGGGTGAGGGGCACACATATTGAATTCCCCTTGAGCGTGGGGGAGTGACAACAAGTGATTGATGGCTCTCACCATATCGAGAATGTGAATCCATGGCATGTACTGCTCACCTGAACCTATTGGACCACCGACGCCGAGTTTATAAGGCAATAGCATCTTCTTGAGTGCGCCGCCATTCTCGCCAAGTACAACCCCTGTTCGCAGTAGTATCACGCGTGTGCTTTCTGATTGTGCTCTCTTGGCTATCTCTTCCCAGTGGGCACAGACTTTATGAGGAAAGCTTTCATCTTCTACTTGCAGTGACTCGTCAAACGGGTGCTGCTGTTGATCGCCATAGTAACCCACGGCTGAACCACTAATAAAAGCGTGTGGCGGGTTGCTACTGGCATGAATTAATTCGACCAGCTTTTCAGTGATGTGCCAGCGGCTGTTACAGATCCTCTCTTTTTGTTCTGTACTCCAACGCTTATCGGCAATCGGCTCACCCGCGAGGTTGACCACCACATCAAAGTCATTGAGATCACTGAGCTCATCAAGGGATTGAATGTAATGAAGGTTGTTCTGGTTGAGGTGATTTAGGTTTTGCTTCGCATTTTCAGGACTCCGCGTCAGCAATGTCACGTCGTCAGTGTTCCAACTCTTGACCAATTCAGAGCCAATAAATCCAGTACCACCCGTTAACAATATCTTCATACCAATCTCCCTATTAAACATAATTATAGACATGGCTTGTTTTTAGTCGCCAATCAATACGAAAAAATCACTATAACGATCATAAGGTTTCAATCGTGTGATGCCCAAATTACGCCTTTTTCAATTTACAAAGGAGTGAAATTAAATTCATCAAGTCAGGATGTGTACCGTCATCACACTTATGCACTTTACTCGGATATGTTACCAACTGCGTAATATTTGTCACATAAGCAATGATAAGGATTTGCCATGATTATTATTAATTCATAATCAGCGACAAGGAATTGCGATGACGGCGGTGCTTGCTTTGTTTCGATCCATGTTAGGTAGCCTGAGGGATCTATTGCCAATCGTGGCGGTAATCGCTTTCTTCCAGCTTGCTGTCTTACAAGAGCCACTTCCTCATCTTTTATCTATTCTGACTGGCTTAGTGCTCGTCGTTTTTGGACTCACTTTCTTTATCTTTGGCCTTGAAATGGGGTTGTTTCCAATTGGCGAATCGATGGCTCAAGCATTTGCCAGAAAGGGGAGTGTGTTCTGGTTATTGATCTTCGCTTTTTGTTTGGGTTTTGGTACCACCATAGCCGAGCCAGCGTTAACCGCAGTCGCTGCCGAAGCCGCAGAAGTGGCAGCTGAGGGAGGTGTAACCCCCAATACGTTAGATGAAATGGAGCAGTATGCCAATGGCCTGCGCTTTACTGTGGCACTGTCAGTCGGTATCGCTATTTTACTCGGTGTGCTGAGAATCTTAAAAGGTTGGCCAATCCAGTACATGATCATCGGTGGATATATTGGAGTGGTCGTGCTCACTGCATTTGCTCCGGAAAACATCATTGGAATTGCGTATGACTCTGGTGGAGTAACGACATCGACTATCACCGTCCCATTAGTAACTGCGTTAGGGGTGGGTTTAGCCTCGGCAATTAAAGGGCGTAATCCGATGATAGATGGTTTTGGGTTGATCGCGTTTGCTTCGTTGCTGCCGATGATGTTTGTCATGGTGTACGGGATGGTGGTGACATGATCAGTGTTCAACAATTTATCGACACCTTTCTCGGCACTGTGATGGATGTGATCCCGATTGCGATCATCATCTTCGGTTTTCAGTTGGCGGTATTACGAAAGCCAGTCAATAACCTAGCCAAAGTGCTGATCGGTTTCTTCTACGTCATTCTTGGCTTATCACTCTTTTTGATGGGATTGGAGCTCGCGTTATTCCCTCTAGGGGAGACGATGGCAATGCAACTCACCGAGCCAAGCTTTTTGACTGAGTTTAAGATCAGTTCTGGTCTTGCTTTGGTTTGGTTTGATTATTACTGGGTTTACCTGTTTGCGTTTTGTATTGGTTTCAGCACCACGATAGCCGAGCCTTCTTTGATAGCTGTAGCGATTAAGGCGAACCAAGTTTCCGGTGGCAGTATCAGCGTCAATGGGCTGAGGATCGCCGTGGCATTGGGCGTTGCTATCGGTATCTCTCTGGGCAGCTACCGTATCGTTGCGGGTGACCCGATCCATTACTACATCATTTTTGGTTATGTCGTCGTGGTCATTCAAACCTTTTACGCCCCAAAACTCATTATCCCATTAGCCTACGATTCGGGTGGCGTCACTACATCAACGGTGACAGTCCCTTTAGTGACGGCGCTCGGGCTTGGACTTGCTTCAACCGTACCAGGAAGAAATCCTGTCATTGATGGCTTTGGATTGATCGCCTTTGCCAGCTTATTTCCCATCATTTCAGTGATGGGCTATGCCCAAATAACACAATGGTTAAACCGTTTACATACCTCTAAGGAGAGCAAAGATGCGCTTTAAACTTATCCTAGCGTTTGTAGAAGAGAGCAAGACCGACACTGTGCTCGATGCCGCGCGTGATGCGGGCGCGACTGGAGCAACGGTGATTAATAACGCCAGAGGGCAAGGCTTAAACCAAAAAACCACCTTCTTCGGCTTAACGTTAGAGGTGCAAAAAGATGTGTTGCTGTTTGTGGTTGAGGAACACTTAGCTAGGCATATTCTTGAAACTATTGGCGAAGTCGGCGAGTTTGACCAGGAGTCAGGACAAGGTATAGCGGTGCAGATCGATATCGAAGACGCAGTCGGGGTTGCGCATCAAGTCGAGACGTTAACAAAGGTTGTGGAGGATGAGCTATGAGTACCAGTGAAAAGATCCGAGTAGGCGATGTCATGGCCAATACGTATGTGATTATCGATGGGCTAACCACGGTGTTAGAAGCGATAGAGATGGCTAAAAAGCACAAAGTGAAGGCAATCATTGTCGATAAACGCCACGAAGATGACGAATACGGTATCGTATTGATGAATGACATTGCCAAGAAAGTACTGGCTAAGAACCGATCTCCAAAGCGAACCAATGTTTATGAGATCATGACCAAGCCAGCGCTAAGCGTGTCTGCTGAGATGAACGTAAAGTATTGCGCTCGCTTGTTTGAACGCTTTGGTATCAGTCGTGCGCCAGTAGTTCGTGATAACAAGATAGTCGGTATGGTTAGTTACAATAATATCGTGATCAATGGTATGGCGAGAGATGACGTGTAGCATTTAGATACGTACAATAGGCTCATAAATTTTATGGAGAAGTACGTGTGAAATTATTTTTTGCTTCAGACCTACACGGTTCGCTGCCAGCAACAGAAAAGGTATTAGAACTCTACCAAGCATCTGGTGCGCAATATTTAGTTCTATTGGGTGACATTCTGAATCATGGACCAAGAAATCCGATTCCAGAAGGATACAACCCGCCGGCGGTTGCAGATAAGTTGAATGCGTTTTCTCAAGAGATCATTGCCGTTCGTGGTAACTGCGATAGCGAAGTGGATCAGATGTTGTTGTCTTTTCCAATGATGATGGATTACTCGTGGGTGCTATTAGAATCAGGCCAGCGTATCTTCCTAACGCATGGCCATTTGTACAACACCAATAAACGCCCTGCGTTGAAGGCGGGCGATATCATTGCACACGGTCATACCCATATTCCTGTCGCCGAATACCAAGATGACATCTTTATCTTTAACCCTAGCTCGGTGACATTCCCACGAGAGGGACACGCGGCAAGCTATGGCATCTATGAAAACAATACCTTCAAAGTCATTAGCCTTGAAGGTGATGTTCTCGTGAGTGGTCAGCTTTAAATCATTGGATCGGCTGTGAAAGGCTTATTTTGAGTCCACGTGGCCGAGATCTCTGTCTGGAGCAATGATGTTTCGTACTCTTTGCTTCAGAACTTTCGCCTCTGGAAAACCGTCATCTGCTTTTCTTTCCCAAATCTGCACACCATTACAAAAGATTTCGAACCTGCCTCCTGTGTCTGGGTGTAAGCTCACTTGTTCAATTTCTTCGCTGAAGGTATGCAGTAGCTCTTGGCATAACCAACTAGAGCGAAGCATCCAATTGCATTGACGGCAATAGTGTATCGCGATTGTGGCTTTTGTTGCTGTCTCTTTCGCTGGCGCCAGATTAGGTTGTTCCGTTTTCATGGTTAATCCTTAAAATGCTACATCCGTAATTTGATACCAACGGCTAACAAAAAAGGGGCTTCATGCCCCTTTTATCTATTGGTTTACCGTTTCATGGTATTCAGCTATTCATAAACAGTAAATAGCGATCCAATCTTAGTTTGAAAACAATACGGTAGAACCATGATTTAAGCTAGTCAGTAGCAGTGCCTTCGGGTTAACAATATCTATGCGGCGGCTTTGCTCTGCGTCCATCTTAATGACTTGAGTGATCAGCTCTAGCTGTTCTTCTGAAAAGTCTTGGCGCTGAGCCGAGGTCACATCTTTAAACTCCGTTGGCGAAACCAGTAAGTAGTTATCGTTAATATCCCACTGACCCGTTTCAGAGATGTTGATGACATTCGCAGGCTCAGTTTGATTACCGTAAAGTCTAACCACTGACATTCTTAAATATGTACCATTTGGTAGGTATTTCGCATTCGATGATAGTTCAACTCTACGAAGTGGGCCGATTGAGTCAGCTTGCTTGTTATCGCTAATCAGCGTCACCATTCTCGACTGCCATTCATGCTGAGTGAGCAAGCGCTCTACTTTTGCATTGCTGCTCCAATATAGCCAACCACTCAAAAATGCCGATAGAACCAGTAAGATAATCGATACTTTTAATTTCATGTTACTTACCACCGTTACAAATGTCGTTTACATCCGACTGGTTTGCGTAAATTCTTAGGGTTACATTTTCGCTCGAGTAATCTTGCGGGTGAATGTAATTGAGGGCAAGGTTATTGGTTTGTCCTCCTGTAGCGATCACTTCAGCCGGCTTTAACACACCAGTGTGACTCGTGTTGTAACTTAATACACACTTTTCTATTGCTGGCAGCCAACTGCTGAGGTCTGGGTGGTTAACCGGTGATTGAACCTTTACACCATCCACTTCAGTCAAAACCGTGAACTCGGACTCCACCGGGGTAGTAAACGTTAAAACGAGAATCGGCATGATGAAAGCGGCAAGCAGTAACCAAAATGTTAACCATTTATTGGTGCTTTTAGCCGGAGCTACAACAGGAGCGGTTGCTGGTTCTACTGCCACTTTAGTTTGTTGAACTTTTGTAATTGGCTCAGGTTCAAATGTGTCAGTGATTGCTTGTTCAGTCGCTGCAGGCGTTGCAAACGTTAGGATAGGTTCAACGTCATTTTCTGCAATTTCAGCGGCTACTGGCTGATCATTTGATGACAGTGGCGCAGAGCGCTCAACGGTCGCAATAAATTGGTAACCGCGCTTCGGTACTGTCTTTACGAATTCAGGAGATTTAGTCGAGTCTTTGAGCATCTTTCTCAGAGTCGATACGGCTTGCGTTAAGCTTGAGTCATCCACCTCAAAGCCTTGGTCTCGCCAAACATACTCATGCAATTCATTACGAGTGATAACTTCATTAGGCCTTTCTGACAGCATCAAGAGAATACGGCTTTCATTGCTACCAAGACGTACGACTTCACCGTCGCTCATTTGATCGACAAGTGAATTGCTGTTTGGGTCGAATACGAACCGTTGTGCGAGAATAAACTTTGTGCCGATATTACTCATTGAATTCTTCTATTTTGGATTGTTTTGGGGGGCGAAATAGACAAATCTCAGGTGAAGTTCCGTTAATTCTTCACCAAATCATGGCTTATTTTATGTTCTTTTATATTTATCAGGCTCAAGGATAATAAAAACAGATAAAAAAAACAGTGTTTTTATGATTTTTGACCTTGAATTTACATTTGTCATCCTCATGTTAATGAACAGAAGAGTGGCATCAAGTGTTACGCCCCTATGATTATTCAACATAAAGTATAGATGTTTTGGAGTAAAAATGAGCGAAACGGCAACGCAAAATAAAGAGACTCGTGGCTTTCAATCTGAAGTAAAACAACTACTTCATCTAATGATTCACTCACTGTATTCAAATAAAGAAATCTTTCTACGTGAGCTGATCTCTAACGCATCTGACGCGGCTGATAAGCTTCGTTTTCAAGCTCTATCGAACGGTGACCTTTACCAAGGTGATGCAGATCTAGGTGTAAAACTTTCTTTCAACGCGGAAGCAAACACGTTAACCATTTCTGATAACGGTATCGGTATGAGCCGCGACAACGTTATTGAGCATTTAGGTACGATTGCTAAGTCAGGCACTGCAGACTTTTTCTCAAAGCTGTCTGAAGACCAAAGCAAAGACTCTCAACTGATTGGTCAATTTGGTGTGGGTTTCTATTCTGCGTTCATCGTCGCAGACGCGGTAACGGTTCGCACACGTGCAGCTGGCCTGCCGAACAATGAAGCTGTTCAGTGGCACTCTGCAGGTGAAGGCGATTACACAATCGAAGACATCACTAAAGAGTCTCGTGGTACTGACATCGTTCTGCACATGCGTGAAGACGGTAAAGAGTTCTTAAATGAGTGGCGTCTGCGTGAAGTGATTGGTAAATATTCTGACCACATCGGCATTCCTGTTTCTATCTTCACAGCAGTGAAAGATGACGAAGGTAAAGACACCGAAGAGAAACATTGGGAACAGATCAACAAGGCGCAAGCACTTTGGACTCGTAACAAGTCTGATATCGAGAAAGAAGAGTACCAAGAGTTTTACAAACACGTATCTCACGACTTTGCTGATCCACTAACCTGGAGCCACAACAAGGTTGAAGGTAAGAACGATTACACAAGCCTGCTTTACATCCCAGCGAAAGCACCTTGGGACATGATGAACCGTGACCACAAGAGTGGCTTGAAACTTTACGTGCAGCGTGTATTCATCATGGATGACGCAGAGCAGTTCATGCCATCTTACATGCGTTTCGTTCGTGGCTTGATTGACTCAAACGATCTGCCATTGAACGTGTCTCGTGAAATCCTGCAAGACAACAAGGTAACTCAGTCTCTTCGTGGCGCATGTACCAAGCGTGTACTGACTATGCTTGAGCGCATGGCGAAGAATGACAATGATAAGTACCTAGAGTTTTGGAAAGAGTTCGGCCTAGTATTGAAAGAAGGCCCGGCTGAAGATATGGCGAACAAAGAGAAGATCGCTGGTCTACTTCGTTTCTCGTCAACGGAAGTGGATTCTGCTGAACAAACCATCAGCCTAGAATCTTACGTTGAGCGCATGAAAGAAGGCCAAGATAAGATTTACTACCTGACAGCAGATAGCTACGCTGCCGCTAAGAACAGCCCACACTTGGAGCAGTTCAAAGCTAAAGGTATTGAAGTGGTTCTAATGTACGATCGTATTGATGAGTACGTAATGAACTACCTGACTGACTTCGACGGTAAACAGTTCCAATCGATCACTAAAGCAGGCTTAGACCTAAGCAAGTTTGAAGGTGAAGAAGAGAAAGAGAAGCAAAAAGAGACAGAAGAAGAGTTCAAATCTGTTGTAGAGCGCACTCAATCTTACCTAGGTGGTCGTGTTAAAGAAGTTCGTACGACCTTCAAGCTAGCAACAACACCTGCGGTTGTTGTGACTGACGACTTCGAAATGGGCACGCAAATGGCGAAGCTTCTTGAAGCTGCGGGTCAAGCGGCACCGGAAGTGAAGTACATCTTCGAGATTAACCCTGAGCACGCACTGGTTAAACAGATGGCTGACGAAGCAGACGAGCAAGCGTTTGGTCGTTGGGTTGAGTTGCTACTTGGTCAAGCGATGCTGGCTGAAAAGGGCTCAATGGAAGATCCGTCACAATTCTTGGGTGCAATCAACGAGCTACTAACAAAGCGTTAGTCTTTCGACTTTAGGTTAAGCCAACAATTACAATAAAAAGCTCGCAAATGCGGGCTTTTTTTATGAACGTCGTTGAAAATTGACCTAACGTGGTCAACGTCACCGTTATCGTCACAACAAATGTTGTCGATGCATTCTTTAGTCGTAAATTCAGCCAAATTGAATATTAATGTGATAGAATGCTCGACCTAATCAGCTGGGGCTAAGAAGCGACTATCTCCAGTTGTATGATTTTTAAACGTTATACCGAAACTTACCGTTTTGCTTCTGTTCACAGTTTTGCTTAGCCTCAATGGTTACTTAACGCTTTCTGTTCATCCTAAAAATGAGCAAGAATGGAGGGATAGTGAGCTTCGGTATAAATCATAATTTTATAAGAGGATTAAACATGCGCATCATTCTTCTAGGTGCTCCTGGCGCGGGTAAAGGTACTCAAGCTAACTTCATCATGAACAAATTTGGTATCCCTCAAATTTCAACTGGTGACATGCTACGTGCTGCTATCAAAGCGGGTACTGAGCTTGGTAAGCAAGCAAAATCAGTAATCGACGCTGGTCAGCTAGTTTCTGATGAAATTATCCTTGGTCTTATCAAAGAGCGTATCGCTCAAGATGACTGTGAGAAAGGTTTCCTACTAGACGGTTTCCCACGCACAATCCCACAAGCTGATGGCCTAAAAGAAATGGGCATCGCTGTTGATTACGTTGTTGAATTTGACGTAGCTGACGATGTGATTGTTGAGCGTATGGCTGGTCGTCGTGCTCACCTTCCTTCTGGTCGTACATACCACACTGTGTACAATCCGCCTAAAGAAGAAGGTAAAGATGACGTAACGGGTGAAGACCTAGTGGTACGTGATGACGACAAAGAAGAAACAGTTCGTGCACGTCTAGGTGTATACCACGATCAAACAGCTCCGCTAATCTCTTACTACGGTAAAGAAGCTGAAGCAGGCAACACTCAGTACCTTAAGTTTGATGGTACTAAGCAAGTTGCTGAAGTTAGTGCAGAACTTGAGAAAGCACTAGCATAATTGGCTAACAGCCAGTTTTAGAATTTGATATATTGGAAGCGACCTTAAGGGTCGCTTTTTTTGTTTCAATTTTTAGTACGATACCAATCTAGATAATTTGATTGCACATGATTCAGAACGGTTCAGACCCGATGGCAGTGGCTAGCAATTGAGAGTGGATGTTGTGTATCTCATATGAAGAGTGATTATTCAGACTTTCATTGAGGCGCAATGATCTTAAACTTATGCAGATTAGTATATTACTTTCCAGAAAATCACATATTGGTCTCAGGTATCTATGGAAAATAATAAAAAGCAGGGTGTTTTACTGGTGAACTTAGGAACTCCAGATTCGGCGACCCCCGCTGGCGTTCGTCGATTTTTGAGTGAATTCTTACACGACAAGCGAGTTGTAAACCTAACGCGTTGGCTTTGGTGTCCTATATTACATGGGGTGATTTTACCGATTCGCTCGCCTAAAGTTGCTAAGCTGTATCAGTCTGTCTGGATGGATGAAGGCTCACCACTGCTTGTGTACTCTCAAAGACAAGCTGAAAAGCTCCAGAAGAAGCTAGAGATGCCTGTTGCACTGGGTATGACCTATGGCAACCCAAGCCTAAAGACTGGTGTTGAGCAACTGATGGAGCAGGGCGTTGAGGACATCATCGTACTGCCTTTATATCCGCAGTACTCTGGTACAACCACAGCGGCGGTTTCTGATGGTTTAACCAAAGCCTTTAAGCAGATGCCAGTTATCCCGAGCTATCGCTTTATTCGCGACTACTACGCGCACCCAAGCTATGCCAAAGCATTGGCTGAAAGCGTCCGCAGTCATTGGGATAAAAATGGCAGAGCCGATCATTTAGTGTGTTCTTTCCACGGTATTCCGAAGCGACTGGCTGATGAAGGCGATATCTACCCTCAGCATTGTGAAGCGACAACAAAGCTGCTTGCGGCAGAGTTAGGTTTGTCAGCGGACGATATCACAATGACATACCAATCGCGATTTGGTCGAGAAGAGTGGTTGAAGCCATACACTGACGAGACACTTGAATCACTGCCGAGTAAAGGCATCAAGAAGATCGACATTATGGCACCTGCCTTTTCGGTTGACTGTTTGGAAACGTTGGAAGAGATTTCAGACCAGTGTAAAGAGACTTTCATTGACGCTGGTGGTTCGGACTTTAGCTACATTATGTGTCTGAACGACAGAGATTCGCACATCGATATGATGGCAGAGTTAGTGGCGCTGTATCGCTAACAGATGCTGAGCCTTGATTATGACTTATCGTTAGCATTAAGGCGCATAATACAAATAACAAAAGGGCTGCTCATTGAGCAGCCCTTTTTGATCAGGATATTTCGTTTTGAAACAGCTTGAGAGTTAAGCCGCAGATGTCTCTGTTGCTTGCTTAGCTTTAGGCTCTGCTTCAAGCGTCATGTTGGTTTCTACGCCGTGCATCCATGACACAAGCTTACCAGCACAAAGCAGCAGTAATATGCCACTCACCGTTGCTGTGATAGCAATACCACTGAAGATTGACATAGCACCAAGCTCACCAACGTGAGAACCAACCAGGCCTGCCACGTAGTTTGCCACCGCATTGAAGCCAAACCATGCACCCATCATCAATGATGCTAGGCGAAGCGGAGCTAACTTAGTGACCAACGACAGGCCAATAGGAGATAGACAAAGCTCACCAAGGGTATGGAAGAAGAAAGCGCCGACTAGCCATAGCATTGATGTTTTCACTGTTAGGTCACCGCCTTGCTCCATTACCGCGCCCATCATGCACACAAAGCCCAGTGCTAAGAAGAACAATGCCATTGCAAACTTCACAGGAGAGTTGGGTTCACGCTTACCCAGTTTCACCCAGAACGCAGCAATGATTGGAGCAAGTGTAATGATGAAGAATGGGTTCAAAGATTGGAACCACGCAGCAGGAACTTCAAAGCCACCAATCATACGGTCAGTATATTGTTGAGTGTAGATGTTCATTAGGCCGCCAGCTTGTTCAAAGCCCGCCCAGAATACAATCACGAACAGACCCATGATAAGAATCACTTTTAGTCTGTCGAACTCTTCTTTGGTCAGTGGCGCTTTTTCTTTAGATTTGTTCAGTGCTTTCGCTCTTGCAGCAGCAGGTACAGAACCGATGTTGCCTAACCAAGACTGAGCCATTGTCACTTGCATGATCAAGCTAATAACCATACCAATACCAGCGGCTAGGAAACCTGCTTTCCAACCGAATGAATCGACAGCAGCACCTGAAATTAATCCACCAAGCAGCGCACCTAAGTTGATGCCCATGTAGAAAATGGTGAAAGCACCGTCACGGCGGTTATCGCCTTCTTGGTACAGATCGCCAACCATGGTTGAGATGTTCGGCTTAAACATACCGTTACCACTGATTAGCAGTGCTAAACCAAGGTACAGAGCGTTCACTTGGTCTAAACCGATGAAGCCGTTAGGTAGAGCCAGTGTAAATTGGCCAAGTGCCATTAATACACCGCCAATCAGAATTGATTTACGCTGACCTAGGTAGTTATCGGCAATCCAGCCACCAATTAATGGTGTGATGTAGACTAAACCGGTGTAAATACCGTAGAGATCGAGTGCGTCTTTCGTTGACCAACCCAGTCCACCGTTGAGGGTAGTGTCAGTCAAAAATAAGACAAGGATGGCGCGCATCGCATAGTAAGAGAAACGTTCCCATAGCTCTGTGCTAAAAAGTAGAAATAGGCCTCTAGGGTGGCCAAAGATGTTGTGGTTGCTTGGCATAAGTTTTACTAATTTTAGGTATTAAAAGATTTTATGGTCATTCATGTATACACAGTGGGATAAAAGTCTGCAATAGACTTATTTTATGGTCACGACAACTTGGTTTAACTAAGGTGTTGATATTAAATATCTTTATTTTTAATGTTGCCCATTTTAGATGTGCTGCAAACTAATTTTCCAGATTTGAGTTGGTTGGTTAATAACCTTCATTAAAGTTGTGTTGAATTAAAATCTTTAGATATATTGCTCTGGTGTATCATTTTGAGTTTGAAGGGAGTGGCATGCGCATTAGGTGGGGCATACATATGCTTACAACAATGAGTCTTTTGATCTCTAAATGATCTCTGTACAATGCTTAACCACTCCGACACCTATAACTTTTTGTTGATAAATTGGTCTGCTACGCATTATTTTTCGTTAGCAACGATTCATTTTATTAATGGTGATTTAACCGTTTTAGGCATGTGGTAAAATATCTAAAAATATAAAATGGCTAGTCAAATGAAACGTTGGTATTTGCTTTACTGTAAGCGTGGTGATCAAAAACGCGCTCAGCAGCACTTAGAGAATCAGGGGGTAGAGTGCTTTTACCCTCAAATAGAAGTCGAAAAGGTGGTGAGAGGGAAAGAAAAGCAGGTCAAAGAACCGCTGTTTCCGTCTTACATCTTTGTTCGCTTCGACTATGAGCAAGGTCCTAGCTTCACGACCGTTCGTTCAACACGTGGCGTTGTGGACTTTATTAAGTTCGGTTCACTGCCGCACGAGGTCCAAGGAGACTTGGTGTTTGAACTTAAAGAGTTTGAGAAGTGCTGCAGTAACGAAGTGGAAGATTGTTGTGTTGAGTTTGAATCTGGACAGGTAGTTAAGATTCAGAGTGGCCAATTTGCTGGGGTTGAAGCTATTTTCGATCAGAAAGACGGTGAGGCTCGATCGATTATGCTGGTGAAAATGATCAGCCAAGTCGTTCCAATCAGTATTGAGAACGAAGCACTACAAGCTCGCGCATAACTGCAGTAATAAAAATAGGCTTAAAACAAAAGGCGCATAATGCGCCTTTTTTAGTCTTTAGGATTTGTTCAAAACGCTCTAAGCGTTGTAAGCATCGTTGTGAACGGCTTGTACTGCACGGCCTGATGGGTCGACACAGTTTTTGAATGACTCATCCCACTCAATCGCTTTCGCTGATGAACAAGCAACTGAAGGACCACCAGGTACACACTCTGCCGCAGATTCTAGAGGGAATAGCTCCTCAAAGATTTCACGGTAAGCATAACCTTCTTTGGTTGTTGGCGTGTTGTAAGGGAAACGGAACTTAGCAGCTTCCATTTGTTGATCCGTTACTTTTGCTTCAGCCGTTGCTTTCAATGTATCAATCCAATCGTAGCCAACACCATCAGAGAACTGCTCTTTTTGACGCCATGCGATTGAATCTGGTAGGTAGTCTTCAAAACACTCACGCAGGATGTGTTTCTCCATCTTACCGTTACCGCACATCTTATCTTCAGGGTTCAGACGCATTGCGACATCGATGAACTCTTTATCCAAGAATGGTACACGGCCTTCAACACCCCATGCCGCTAGCGATTTGTTTGCACGAGCACAGTCGAACATGCTTAGAGCAAGCAGTTTACGTACTGTCTCTTCGTGGAACTCTTTCGCGTTTGGCGCTTTATGGAAGTACAGGTAACCACCAAAGATTTCATCAGCACCTTCACCTGAAAGTACCATCTTGATGCCCATCGCTTTGATCTTACGAGCCAGCAAGTACATTGGCGTTGATGCACGAATCGTCGTTACATCGTAAGTTTCGATATGGTAGATAACGTCACGGATTGCGTCTAGGCCTTCCTGAATAGTGTAAGTCATCTCATGGTGCACAGTTCCGATCTTGTCCGCAACTTCACGAGCAGCGATAAGGTCTGGTGCGCCTTCAAGACCAACAGCGAACGAGTGCAGTTGTGGCCACCAAGCTTCAGATTGCTCATCATCTTCGATACGCATTGCCGCAAAGCGTTTTGCAACTGCTGAAGTAATTGATGAATCCAGGCCACCAGATAGAAGTACACCGTAAGGAACGTCAGTCATTAGTTGACGTTTAACGGCTGCTTCTAGCGCTTCAGTCAGTTCTTCTTTGCTTGTGCTGTTGCCTTGTACCGCAGCGTACTCGTTCCAATCGCGGATGTAGTAGCGTTGAGGTTCAGCATCTTTCGAAGAGTAGAAGCTACCTGGAGGGAATTCACTGATCGTCTTACATACTTCAACCAATGCTTTCATCTCTGAAGCCACGTAGTAGTTGCCGTGCTCATCGTAACCTTGGTAAAGCGGGATGATACCAATATGGTCGCGGCCCACTAGGTACTCGTCTTTCTCTTCGTCGTATAAAACGAATGCGAAAATACCGTTAAGCTCTTCTAGAAGGTCTGCACCCATCTCTTGGTATAGCGCTAGGATAACTTCACAGTCAGAATCAGTCTGGAACTGGTACTTATCTTCATAGCGTGCACGAAGTTCTTTGTGGTTATAAATTTCACCGTTTACTGCAAGAATGTGCTTTTTGTCTTGACTGTATAGTGGTTGAGCACCACTGTTCAAGCCAACAATAGCAAGACGTTCATGAGCAAGGATTGCTTTTTCACCAGCATAGATACCAGACCAGTCTGGACCACGGTGACGAAGCTTCTTAGACATTTCTAAAGCAATAGGGCGAAGTGCTGCGGCATCACTTTTAATGTCGAGAATGCCAAATACTGAACACATAGAACTTCCTTTTAAATAATTTCCAAATCAACTGCATTCAATTTGCCATTCTGGCTAAAAAAAGCAACCGGATGTGAGCAAAAAAATAATATAAAGGGTGTTCTGTTAGAAATTATCTAATTTTTATGTGCTTTTGGTGTGTGATGTTTAATTGCGGTTGGTTTTTTAAACAAAAACCTCTCAAAAGTGCGAAAAATAGGCAGTTTTGAGAGGTTTAGTTGAACACTGTCTAATACTAGATTTTATTGATATTTGGATTTAACTGTTCGCAAACGTGGCGAGCAAAACCACTACCAGCCTCGCTGTAAATGTTAAATGCCGCATCAACGCCATTCTCTTTCAGTGTTTCGAGTTGATCGGGATATTCAGCAATAGCCGCAATTTGGCCTTTAAAGTTACGTGACTTTAATTGTTCTAAAGCGGTTTGATTACCTTGGTGGTGAGGCATTGCCAAAATCACCAGCTTTACGTTTGCTGTATCTAGAATTCGCTCCCAGAAATCTGGGTCAGTCGCGTCGCCAGAAATCACGTTTCTGCCTTGGCTTCTGTGGTTGTGCGCGGCTTCTTCACGCACTTCTACACCTAGGCTGACCTTGCCATAGCGAGTACGTAATTCGTCATAAGCACCGGTACCAATTCGGCCCATACCTAGAATAAGCACTTGGGCACGACCAGGGTCAATTCGCTTATCACGTCGGTGAAGCTTTTCTGACGCATGCTCTTTTAGCCATTTACCTGACTGCTGATAAAGCTTATGACCAGCTCGGTTTAAAGGAGCAGCGATTAGAAAAGACAGTGAAACTGCAATGGCAACGGCAACTAAGATATCACCCGACATCCAACCCATCTTGAAGGCGAGACCACCAACGATGAGGCCAAACTCGCTATAGTTAAACAGTGATAGCGAGGCAAGTAGAGACGTTCGAACACGGAACTTGAAGCGGTTGAGTACCAAGAAGTAGAGAACACCTTTCACTGGCAGCATCAGCAAGAACAAGATTGCGAGCATAAAGCCTTGAATGGTTGGTTGCTCTGACAGACCAATATTCAAGAAGAAACAGACAAGGAAAAGTTCTTTAAGGTTAAACAGCGACTTTGATAATTCTGAGGCTTTTGGGTGACCAGCAAGTAACATACCTAGAACAAGAGCCCCCAAATCTGGTTTCACACCAACCAAATGGAATAAACCAGCACCGACGACTAATGCGAAGAAGATGCCGGAAAGAACCAGCATCTCACCGTGACCAACCCAATCGAGCACTTTGTAGAACAGTGGGCGTAATAAGGGTAGGGCAAACAGAGCAATTGCATACCACTCAGGTATTTTGCCCGTAGAAGCCGTTAAGAATACTACGGCGAAGATATCCTGCATGACCAAGATACCAATCGCTAACGTTCCGTAGGTCGCATTCATTTCGCCTTTCTCTTGCAGAGTCTTAACCGCAAATACAGTACTAGAGAATGAAAGAGCAAAACCGAGCAGAACGATCTGTTCTACCGACATGGCAGCTAGCGATGAAATACCTAAGAACTTAAAGCCAAACAGGGCGACGGCGAAAAACAGAGTGGACAAAAGGTTGTGGATTGTCGCGCCAGCCCAGATCTCTTTAGAGAATAGGGTTTTGATATCGAGCTTTAAGCCGATAGTAAATAGAAGCAGCGTGACACCAAGGTCAGCTAAAGTAATGATGGTGTCATTGGTTTCAAAGCCAAAGGCAAAAAGCCCAAAGCCTGCAACCAAAAAACCAACTAATGGGGGAAGGTGACATTTTAAAGCAATAAATCCTGCGATAAACGCAGTGGATATTAATATAAGTTCCATAACTTGTTGTTGTAGTTCCCTAGCTTAAAAAAACGGGCCGTGTTTATACAAACACGGCCCGCGGAAAATCAGAATTGTTTTCTCTAGTCTTCGAGAAGCTTCTGCAGTAACACGCCGTTAAGCATGGCGCGCTTAATCATAGCAAAAGCTCCCATCGTAGGATGTTTATCGATCTGTGATGCTACAATAGGCAGGCCGCTATGGAAAGTCGTTAACGACTGATTCTCTACATTGCGCTTAATTGCAGGAAAAACAATCTCTTGTGCCTTGGTAATATCACCAGCAATGATAACTTTTTGAGGGTTAAATAAGTTAATCGTCATCGCGATAGCCTTACCTAACTGGTTTCCTACTCGAACTAAGCTTTGCTTGGCTAGCTCATCACCATTAATCGCGTGGTCACAAACGTCTTGAATCGTAATATGCTCAAGCTCTGTTAAAGAAGACTCATAGCCTTGTTTAATCAGCTTCTGCACGCGTTCAACGATAGCTGGGTTTGCCGCTACTGTTTCAAGACAGCCGAAGTTACCACATTGGCATTGCTCGCCTAGCGGATCAATTTGGATATGACCAATTTCACCCACATTACGGTTATGACCTAGGAAAACCTGACCATTAACGATAATACCTGCACCTGTACCACGGTGAACACTGACCA
This sequence comes from Vibrio sp. 10N.239.311.G01, assembly GCF_041465805.1. NCBI lineage: Bacteria > Pseudomonadati > Pseudomonadota > Gammaproteobacteria > Vibrionales > Vibrionaceae > Vibrio > Vibrio sp. 10N.239.311.G01. The sequence goes on along the minus strand of NZ_JBFSRM010000003.1, from coordinate 31,607 downwards.
AAATAGAATCTTGGCTATCTTTACTTGCACCGAAGTAGTGCTCAGCAAGCGCCATTCCACGAACATCGTTACCAACAAAACAAGCAACATGGAATGTATCGCGAATAATGTCGCTTAATGCGAGGTTATCGATGTCGGTATTCGGCATGTACTCAACAACACCGGTCGTTGGGTTAACCAAGCCTGGAAGCGTGACACCAATAGCAATCAGTTGATCGATCTTTGGTTGATGCTCAGCAATGAAAGCTTTGAGGTTATTGACCAAGCCTTGGGTAAGGTCTGATTGGTCTGAATAATTCAGGTCTTGCTGTTGGAAAGCCAATTCACGACCACCAAGGTCATGCAGGCTTATTTGAATGTAGTCTCGACCCAAACGCACAGCAACAGAATGAAAAGGCTCTACTTCTGTGGTTAGGGAGATAGCGCGTCTACCGCCAGTAGACGCTTGCTGCGCAACCTCTTTAATTAGGCCGCGCTCTAAAAGTTGGCGGGTAATTTTTGTAACACTTGCCGGTGCGAGTTGGCTTACATCAGCCACTTGTATACGACTGATAGGTCCCTGTTGGTCTATAAGTCGGTATACCGCCGCACTGTTTAGTTGTTTAACTAAGTCTACGTTACCTATTTGTCCGCCATTCATACTTAATTGTGCTCGTATTGTCCGTTAACAACAGTCGCTTTAACGTTAAAGTCTCGGTCAAATACAGCTAGGTTTGCAACCATGCCTTTTTTGATTCGACCTAGCTTGCTTTCTACACCGATAGCCGTAGCTGGGTATAGCGTAGCCATGCGAAGAGCTTCGTCTAAAGCGATACCAGCGTGCTCAACTGTATTCTGAACTGCTTCAATCATAGTCAGAGCTGAGCCGCCCAGTGTGCCGTTTTCATCAACACACTTACCATCACGGTAATATACTTTCTTACCGACAAAAATAAAGTATTCCATGTCAGCACCTGCAGGAGCTGTGGCATCCGTCACTAATACCAACTTTTCTCCCTTGATTTTATGCGCAATTCTGATGTTTGCGTAATCAACGTGGAAGCCGTCGGCAATAATGCCAGCGTAAACCTCAGGAGTATCGTAAATCGCGCCAATAACGCCAGGCTCACGACCAACCATCGGCGTCATTGCATTGAACAGGTGAGTGGCGAACGTGATACCAGATTCGAAACCTTGACGCGCTTCTGCGTAAGTTGCGTTGGTGTGGCCGATAGAAACGACAACGCCAGCTTTGTGCAGGCGTTCGATGTGTTCAGGGTCGTTAAGCTCTGGAGCCAATGTAACTTTTGCAACAAGGTCACGGTTCTCACAGATAAGCTCAATCATTTCGTTGTCAGATTTACGAATGTGATCGACGCTATGGATGCCTTTTTTCGCAACGTTTAGGTAAGGGCCTTCAAGGTGCAGACCTAAAGATTGGTTTTGGTACTGGTTATGGTATTCACGAGCTGCCGTAATAACCGCACGCATATCTTCGTCTGAAGAGGTGATAAGCGTTGGTAGGAAGCTAGTACAGCCAGATTTCAGGTTTGCTTTGTGCATGATCTGCATGGTTTCTGCAGTGATCTCATCGTTAAGCATTACACCGCCACAACCATTCAGTTGTAGGTCAATGAAACCTGGGCTTAGGTTTGCTCCGTCTAGGTCGCGAAGCTCGATTCCTTCTGGCAATTCAGAGATAGGACAGACTTTTTTGATCAGTTCGTTTTCGATTACAACAGCATGATCGGTTAGAACATCACTACCAGTGTAAATTTTACAGTTACTTAGCGCGTACATAGTCAGCTAATCCTTATTTCGTGAGATCTTTTAAATTCGTTCGTTACCTAAATGCGGACTTAGTTTGCGAGCATCATTTACGTAACGATTTATCTTTTATGGGCAAACGGCTTCAAAATGATAAGCGATTTAAGTTGTTGAAAAACATATGAACAATTGATTTTTATTATACATTTAGGTCCATCAATAATGATTATTCACGGTGCTCTATAAGCCCGGAGTTACCATCTTTTTGCCTAATGATTAGATTTGGATTTTATCCATAAATGTTCATTTTTTTGAATGATAAAATAAGTTTTATGATCTCGCTAGCAAAAACCTCTGGATTTGGTAAAAACTGGTGATTAGGATCACAAATGGTAAGGTTTTAATTTGCGGGGCAAAATTAATTGAATACACTGAATAGGACTAAATTGAGCGACTAAAATAAGTTTCTCAAACGAATTCTAAAAAATCCTATAGGGGGAAACAACTGGTGAATATTCTAGGATATGCGCAGAAGCTTGGTAAGGCGTTAATGCTACCAATCGCAACGCTTCCGATTGCGGCATTGCTGCTACGTCTGGGTCAACCAGACTTACTCGATATCGCATTCATGGCATCTGCTGGTAACGCAATCTTCAGTCAACTACCATTATTGTTTGGTTTGGGTATAGCTATTGGTCTTTCTAAAGACGGTAACGGCGCAGCAGGTCTTGCTGGTGCAGTTGCTTACTTTGTTCTGACAGCAACCGCAACAAACATCGATGCTAGTGTAAATATGTCATTCTTCGGCGGTATCTTTGCAGGTATCATCGCAGGTCACTCTTACAATGCATTCCACGCGACTCGTCTTCCAGAGTGGCTAGCATTCTTCTCTGGCAAACGTCTAGTTCCTATTATGGCTGGGCTATTTGCTCTAGTTGCTGGCGCAATCTTTTGTGTTGTATGGCCTGCTGTTCAATCTGGTCTAGATGCACTTGCTCACGCAGTTTCAACGTCTGGCGCTATCGGTCAATTTGTTTACGGTACTCTTAACCGTGCACTTATCCCAGTAGGTCTACACCATGTACTGAACTCGTACTTCTGGTTCGGTATGGGCTCTTGTCAAGAGATCGTAGTTGCTGCAGAAGGCTTCTCTCAACTTTGTGTTGACCCTGCACTAGCTAAAACTTTAGTTGTTGGTCAAGAGTACACATTTGAATTTGCTAACTCAGTTAACCCAGAAATTGTTGCAACTGTTAAAGAAGTAACTGAAACAGTTAAATCTGGCGACCTACACCGTTTCTTCGGCGGCGATAAAGGCGCTGGCGTATTCATGAACGGTTTCTTCCCAGTAATGATGTTCGGTCTACCAGGTGCTGCACTTGCAATGTACCTAGCTGCTCCTGCTGAAAAACGTAGCCAAGTTGGTGGCGCACTATTCTCAGTTGCATTCTGTTCATTCCTAACAGGTATCACAGAGCCGCTAGAATTCATGTTCGTATTCCTAGCTCCTGCTCTATACGCAATGCACGCTGTATTTACAGGTTTGTCTCTAGTAGTTGCTAACATGTTTGGTACTCTGCACGGTTTCGGTTTCTCTGCTGGTCTTATCGACTTCGTATTGAACTGGGGTCTAGCAACTAAACCATTCGTACTACTACTAATCGGTCTTGGCTTCGGTGCTCTATACTTCTTCACTTTCTCTTTCGCAATCCGCGCTTTCAACTTGAAATCGCCAGGTCGTGAAGATGATGACGAAGCTGTTGCAGCTCCTGCTGGCGAAGCACCAAAGGGCGACCTTGCACGTCAATACCTGAAAGCTCTAGGTGGTCACGACAACCTAACTTCAATCGACGCTTGTATCACTCGTCTACGTCTAACTCTTAAAGACCGCTCTGTTGCAGATGAAGTTGTTCTTAAGAAACTTGGTGCTAAAGGTGTGGTTAAACTAGGTGAAAACAACCTACAGGTTATCCTAGGCCCACTAGCTGAAATCGTAGCTGGCGAAATGAAAGCTATTGGTGCAGGCGAAGACCTATCTGATGTAAAACTTCCACAGTAAGGGAAGTACTTAATTAAGACGTAAAGTTACTCTTAAGTAAGTGTCAAATTGAAAGCCTCCCACACGGGAGGCTTTTTTGTGCCTGCAGTTTAAGACCAGCGAACACGGTTCGTTCTATTCTTCATCGAATAGCAGAAATAATCGCAATTAACGGACGGTTCTTATTGTGCAAAGGCTAAGAATTGTGGATGATTAGCAACAATGATCTTTCTATCTTTGACTGGCGCTATAAGCGACCGTTTTCTTGGGGACGAAAGATAACTTTCTCTGACAATACTAAATACATAGAGGTGCTATAGATGAGTGAAGCTGAGGCTCGTCCATCGAATTTCATTCGCCAAATTATTGATAAAGATTTAGCGGATGGTACACACAGTAGCGTGCATACTCGTTTCCCGCCGGAGCCAAATGGCTACCTGCACATTGGTCACGCTAAATCTATTTGCTTGAACTTTGGTATTGCTCAGGACTACCAGGGACAATGTAATCTTCGTTTCGATGATACAAACCCTGAAAAAGAAGACGTTGAATACGTTGAGTCAATTAAGAATGATGTAAGCTGGTTAGGCTTCGAATGGTCTGGTGATATTTGTTACTCATCAAACTACTTCGATACGCTTTATGCTTATGCTGTGGAATTAATTAATAAAGGCTTAGCGTATGTTGACGAGCTAAGTCCTGATCAAATCCGTGAGTACCGTGGCACGCTAAAAGAGCCTGGTAAAGCGAGCCCATACCGTGACCGCAGCCCTGAAGAGAACCTAGCGTTGTTTGAAAAAATGCGTGACGGTGGCTTTGAAGAAGGTAAAGCGTGTCTACGTGCTAAGATCGACATGAGCTCTTCGTTCATGGTTATGCGCGATCCTGTTATCTACCGTGTTCGTTTTGCTCACCACCATCAAACGGCTGACAAGTGGTGCATTTACCCAATGTACGACTTTACTCACTGTATCTCTGATGCGCTGGAAGGTATTACGCACTCTATCTGTACGCTTGAATTCCAAGATAACCGTCGTTTGTACGATTGGGTTCTAGATAACATCACGATTGACTGCCAACCTCGTCAGTACGAGTTTAGCCGCCTGAATCTTGAATATACAGTGATGTCTAAGCGTAAGCTGAACCAACTTGTGGTTGAAAACCTAGTTCAAGGTTGGGATGACCCACGCATGCCTACTATTTCTGGCCTACGTCGTCGTGGTTTTACTTCAAGCTCGATTCGTGAATTCTGTAAGCGTATTGGTGTAACTAAGCAAGAGAACATGATTGAGTTCGGTTCACTTGAATCTTGCATCCGTGATGATCTGAACGAAAATGCACCTCGTGCAATGGCTGTTCTGGATCCAGTTAAGATCGTTATCGAAAACTACGAAGCAGATACAGTAGAAACGCTAACGGTTGCAAACCACCCGAACAAGCCAGAAATGGGTACTCGTGAAGTTCCATTTACACGCGAAGTTTGGATCGAACGTGACGACTTCCGTGAAGAAGCAAACAAAAAGTACAAGCGTTTGGTTCTAGGTAAAGAAGTTCGCCTGCGTGGTGCTTACGTGATCAAAGCTGAACGTATCGAAAAAGATGCAGAAGGCAACATTACGACTATCTTCTGTTCTTACGACAATGAAACATTGGGTAAGAACCCTGCAGATGGCCGCAAAGTGAAAGGCGTTATCCACTGGGTATCTGCTGATAAAGCACTGCCTGCTGAGATTCGTTTGTACGATCGTCTATTCACAGTGCCAAACCCAGCCGCTGCTGATGACTTCGCTGCAACGCTAAACCCTGAATCTCTTGTTACGCTAAATGGTTTTGTTGAACCTAGCTTAGCAGAAGGTGTGGCAGAGCAAGCGTACCAGTTTGAACGTACAGGTTACTTCTGTGTGGATTCGAAAGACTCTAAAGCAGATGCACTAGTCTTCAACCGCACGGTTGGTCTACGTGACACATGGGGTAAAACTGAAGCTTAATGCTTGAGTATTTAGTTTGTTAAAAACGACCCAATAAAAAACCGGCTTAGAGCCGGTTTTTTTGTGTCTTAAATTTGATTACCAAGGTGTTTCTAGTGACCAACTAGCGTTTTAAGCACTAGAGCCAGAGTTTTAGGGATTATTAGGGTCTTGTTGGGTTACTTCACCCGTGCGTGAGTTGTACCAGAAAACATAACCTGCATTACCAGGATCGCTGTCGAAATCGACTCCAGTGTAGATGAAGTAGCAAAGCGCGAGTTTGTTTTGAGGAGTATCGTCTTTGGCAACAAAACTATGGTTTTGACGGCGGGTAATAAAATCAAAATTGTTGGACTGGTTCGGGTCTGTAGTAGCGGTCAGGTCGGTTGTCATAATGGCATTCCATATTGACACACACCCTTGGTCACCTTGACCTATGTTGTAAGGCTGCCCCATAGGGTTGCCTTTATCGACGCCGAGTGGGTAGCCGACGTCATTTATGTCCAATTGAGCATTGCCGTCTCCGTCTTCCCCAAAACCTGGCATGTCATTCATTTCAGCGTTGCCGCCGCCGCTGACCAGCCATTTACTGTGAGCAAACGTGATCGCAGTTTGAAATTGAGATTGAGCAGCGTCAAACAGAGCGATACGGCCATCGGTTTGAATGTTAAGAAAACGGGGAAGGGCAACAATAGCAAGCACTGCAATAATCACTACAACAACCAACATCTCAATTAAAGTAAAAGCCTTAACTAGCGGGATTCTTTTCATGGATACTTTATGATGCCCTATATAAAAAACGCCGGCCTAAGCCAGCGTTCTGTATTACTACTTCGCTTTATGCGCGTCTGGATTGCCTTTGCAATCTCCGTTAATGCTTTTGCCGTACAAGTACAAACTGTGGTTTGTTAGTTGCACGTTGTAACGCTGAGCAATCTCTTTCTGTCTTTCTTCGATGATGTCATCAGAGAATTCGATCACTTCGCCACAATCTAAACATACAAGGTGGTCGTGGTGGTGCTGTGTAGAAAGTTCAAATACAGACTTGCCGCCTTCGAAGTGGTGACGAGTTACAATGCCAGCGTCATCGAATTGGTTAAGTACTCGATAAACGGTTGCAAGACCGATTTCTTCACCTAGGTCGATCAGCTTCTTATATAAATCTTCAGCACTAATATGTTGGCAGTCTGGCTGTTGTAATACTTCTAAAATTTTGAGCCGTGGAAGGGTCACTTTAAGACCTGCATCTTTTAGCGCTTGATTATTGTCTGACATATACTTTCCTGTTGATGATCTGCAGCAATTAACAGAATTCAATATTAATACCATTATAGTTTAGTCAGGCATAACAATAAACCACGAACTTCAAAGGGTTACTTACTGACATCACAATCTGTTTTGTAAATTGGAAGTATCTCACTTATAGTGGAGGTACGACCAGTCAAGGTGACGGTGTTTCTGATATGAACATGGAATGTTGTTATGAATAAGCAACTCGCAAAAATATATAAACCCAACATTGTAAAATTTGCTCTTAATATTTGGCCTCCCTTTTGGGGAGCGGGTATTCGAATAGCCCACATTAGCACTGACTTTAGGGTTGTTAAGACAGTACTTAAGCTACGCTGGTGGAATAAGAACGCCAATCGTACTCAATATGGCGGCAGTATCTTTTCTCTTACCGATCCCGTTTACTCATTGATGTTAATGGGAATTTTAGGTGAACGATATTATGTTTGGGATAAAGAAGCGAGCATTAACTTCATCAAGCCGGGGCAATCGGACTTGTATGCAGATTTTGAGATAAGGCAAGGGCAGCTTGACGATATCTATCGTCAGACGCAACTCGGTGAAAAGTGTTTCCCCGAATTTATTATTCACGTGAAAGATAAGCAGGGTAATGTGGTTTCAGAAATTCAACGCACCCTCTATGTAAGAAAGAAGCCGCAATTTAGAGATGATGATGAAGCATTAGAGGCTGAGTGCTAATTAATAGATTTTAAATAGCAAAAAACCTCCTATAAGGAGGTTTTTTCATATCTACATAATGGTTATTAACTGTAACAATTAACAACCACTAGAGAATTAGTCTTCTAGCTCTGCTAGGCACATCTCTTCGTGGATTTGTTTAACCCAGTTAGATACGCGCTCATCAGTTAGCTCAGGTTGACGGTCTTCATCGATACATAGACCAACGAATTGGCTGTCATCGCCTTCAACTAAACCTTTCGATGCTTCGAATTCGTAGCCTTCAGTTGATGTGTGACCTAGGATAGTACCGCCTTTCGCTTCAACGATGTCACGGATAGTACCCATAGCATCACAGAAGTATTCTGCGTAATCTTCTTGGTCGCCACAACCAAAGATAGCAACAAGCTTAGTTGAGAAATCAATAGCTTCTAGCTCTGGGAAAAAGTCATCCCAATCACATTGTGCTTCGCCGTAGTACCACGTAGGGATACCAAGCAGCAGTAGATCGAAGTTATCGATATCTTCTTTGCTGCTTTTTGCAATGTCTTGAACGTGAACGAGCTGTTTGCTCAATTGCTTTTGAATCATCTTAGCAACAGCTTCAGTGTTACCTGTATCGCTACCAAAGAAGAGACCTACACTTGCCATAGAATCATTACCTTTCATTTTGTCTGTTGTCGGTGTAATAAAGTTCGGAAGAGAATCGTTAGATCCCAGTTCCTTCCCAGCTTAGTTGGATTATCCCTTTGGCGATAAAACCCGCACAGCCAAGGAAAAGTACTAACCATACGATGCGACGACCAAATGGAGGAACATTTCCCTGCTTGAGAACGTCCTTAATTGCCATACCGATTAAAAAGAAAATCGCGGCAAACAGGAGATCTAAACCAACAGATTCGATGATGTTCATGTAGTCGTAAAGCATGGGAACCTTATATACCAATTTTGCTTGGGCGCACTATATCACTGTTGTGAGATAAAGTTAATCTGCAGTAATTACACAGCTCTCATTTATCTGCACGAAAAAGCGCAGTTAAGCGATGAATTTTCTAATTGCTCTAAGTACTTCTGCTGGTTTTTCAGCATGCAGCCAGTGACCTGTGTTGGCAATGACATGCGCTTTTGCGTTAGAAAATTGCTGCTGAACGGCTGCTTGATGTTCTGCGGTGAGGTAATCTGAATCCCCACCTTTAATGAGCAAGGTTTTGACCGAGGTTTTCTCGATCGGTTCCCAACCAATAATATGTGGGTAGTTGCTCAATAACGAAGCAACATTGAAGCGCCATTCCATGATGCCTTGCTCTGTTTTGAACAAAGATTTGGTTAAAAACTGGCGAACGCCATCGATCTCGATATGTTTTGCGAGAACCTTGAGTGCATCTGAGCGTGAAGTCGGCTCTTCTTCTATCACGGCTTGCAGGCCTGCGAATACGTTGTCGTGGCGACTCTGAGTGTACGCGACCGGAGCCATATCCAAGACAATCAATTTATGCAGCGCAAGATGTTGTGTCAGTGCCATCGCTACTTTGCCACCCATCGAGTGACCAATCACAGTGACGTCTTCTGACTTAAGATCATGCAGCAGTTGAGCCACGTCTTGTGCCATCGCTTGATAGTTATGAGTGTCACTATGGAAGGATTGACCGTGGTTGCGGAGATCGATACTAAGTACCTGATGATCGGCTTTTAGATCCCTAGCGAGCAAGCCAAGGTTGTCCAGATTACCGAATAACCCATGGATCAAAACAATGGTGTGACCCTCACCTTCAATTTTATAGTTGAGCTGTACTGACATTTTTATCTTATTCATGGTGGGTTTGACGTAGAGTATCCGCGCGGATCTCGCTATAATCCCCCAGAGTTTAAACATTGAGATTGTGAAAAGCGAATGAAAACAATTGAGGTTGATGAGGACCTATACCGTTTTATTGCGGGTCAGACAGAACGTATTGGCGAAAGCGCTTCAGATATTCTGCGCCGCTTGTTACAGGTTGATAGCCAAGGCATGGCTCCGATCGAAGAGATCGTTGAGCCAAAAGGTATCGTTGTTAGCAAAGAGGTAGGCTTTACTCCAGAGAAGTTCGATGGCGTTAAAGAAATGCGCTCACTACTAATATCAGATGAGTTTGCATCACTAAAGAAAGCCATTGATCGTTTCATGCTTGTGTTATCAACACTGCATAAAATCGACCCTTTAAGCTTTTCAGAAGCAACTCAAGTAAAAGGCCGTAAGCGCGTTTACTTTGCAGATAACGAAGCGACGTTGCTAGCAAACGGCAACACGACTAAGCCTAAAGCTATTCCACAAAGTCCTTTTTGGGTTATTACTAATAACAATACAAGCCGAAAAAGACAGATGGTTGAGCAGCTTATGAGCCGCATGAATTTCCAAGCAGAATTGATAGAAAAAGTAACAGGTTCAATTTAACGAAATCTGATTTAAACCTCATAATATCCATGGATAAGAAGATATTATGAGGTTTTTTTGTTTTAAAATTTTATATATAAGGATGTCGAAAAATGGCTATGCACCCTCGTGCTGGGCAGAAAGCTCAGCAGGAAGATCTTCATAATATCCCGGCTTTAGTTGCTAACTATTTCTTACAGCAACCGGATGCTACGAACCCAGATCATAAAGTACTTTTCGGTACTTCAGGTCACCGCGGTACAGCAGACAAATCAACATTTAACGAAAACCACATTCTAGCAATTGCACAAGCGGTTGCTGAAGTTCGTGCCGAGCAAGGTACAACTGGCCCTCTTTTCTTAGGTAAAGATACTCACGCTCTATCTGAGCCTGCGTTCTCTACGGTTATCGAAGTGCTTGTAGCGAACGGTGTTGAAGTTATTATTCAAGAAAACAACGGCTTTACTCCAACACCTGGTATCTCGCACGCGATTCTTACGCACAACCTAGTGAATGACAAAAAAGCCGACGGCATTGTTATCACGCCTTCACATAACCCACCTCAAGACGGCGGTATTAAATACAACCCGACACACGGTGGCCCAGCTGAAGCTGAACTGACTCAAGCGATTGAAGACCGTGCGAACGTGATCATTGCTGAGCAAATGCAAGGTGTTAAGCGTACGCCTATCGCACAGGCTAAACAGTCTGAGCTAGTAAAAGAAGTTGACCTAGTCGCGCCATACGTCGCTGATTTGGTTAACGTCGTGGATATGGAAGCGATCCAGAAAGCAAACATCAAGATTGGTGTTGATCCACTGGGTGGCAGCGGTATTGATTACTGGCGTCAAATTGGTAAAGCGTACAATCTAGATCTTACTCTGGTAAGTGAAGCGGTTGACCCTTCATTCCAATTCATGTCTCTAGATAAAGATGGCGTAGTTCGTATGGATTGTTCTTCTCCATACGCAATGGCAGGCTTACTGGCGCTTAAAGACGAGTACGCTCTAGCATTTGGTAACGACCCAGATTACGATCGCCACGGTATCGTGACACCTAAAGGTTTGATGAATCCAAACCACTTCTTAGCGGTTTGTATTGATTACCTATACCGTAACCGTGAAGGTTGGGGTAAAGACGTTGCTGTTGGTAAGACACTAGTATCAAGTGCATTAATCGATCGCGTAGTTTCTGACTTAGGTCGCGAACTTTGTGAAGTGCCAGTTGGTTTCAAATGGTTCGTTGATGGCTTATACAACGGCCAGTTTGGTTTTGGTGGCGAAGAGAGCGCAGGTGCTTCTTTCCTACGTAAAGACGGTACGCCTTGGTCAACAGATAAAGACGGCCTGATTCTTTGCTTGCTTGCGGCTGAGATCACAGCAGTGACAGGTAAGAACCCACAAGAATACTACGAAGAACTTGCCGCTAAACACGGTGAATCTAAGTACAACCGTATTCAAGCGGTAGCAAATGGTGCACAGAAAGACGTGCTGAAGAAACTATCTCCAGAGATGGTTTCTGCTGAGACGTTGGCTGGTGATGCAATTACTGCACGCTTAACACACGCTCCAGGTAACGGTGCTGCGATTGGTGGCTTGAAAGTGACAACTGAGAACGGCTGGTTTGCTGCGCGTCCATCAGGCACTGAAGACATCTACAAGATCTACTGTGAAAGCTTTAAGGGTGAAGAGCACCTGAAAGCAATCGAAGCAGAAGCTCAAGAGATTGTTAACCAGGTATTTGCAGCCGCTGGCCTATAATCGAATCTCGATTACTAGAGTTGCTAAGTAAATAGAAGAAGGGTTGATGTGAAAGCATCAACCCTTTTTGTTTGTGTTAGTTACGTATAAGCGGGAAAAGGTAACTGAGTTAGCTCAGACGACTAACCGTGTGGCCAACTTTGTGGCATCACAAACCAGAATTGCCCCGACTTTGTTTGCCCATGGACGAAGCGATCACCGAACTCGGTGATCGGCTGACTGCTGAAATCATCCGTCCCTGCTGCCCATTGCTCTTTGGTGAGTGGATACAGTGGTTCACTGATTAAATGAGCCTGATCTTGATAGCACCAAAAGCCGTTTACTTGGCTTGGGTTAATGTCATAGCCCAAGCATTTTGTCGGTATGTTTTGCTCTAAGAAAGGGTTGGTATATAGACGACCTTGCATCAGTAAGTGTTTTGAGTCGACATCGATTTCTGGATATTGCTCAACAAAGGCGGCAGAAGAGGACATTTCGAGTTGGTGGCTGAGCATCCTGTCGAGTTTCTTATCCAATTGGTCGTGAGAGTTGGGTCCAAACCATGTTTGTTCGTGGAGCAGATAAAACTTAATCGCCACTTCCCAATGTTCCAGCTTTTGGCTGCTCTCTTCTTTAAGAATAAAGTCGATTGCACCGAGAGTTCTGCCTTCCACATTGATCTGAATCTCGTCGTGCTTTATTGAGTAATTCGGTGAGGCTGCGATCACTTGCTCGCATAGATATTGGTAGAGGAAACCTAATCTAGGATTACCCTCATAAGTATGTGATGAGTCGATGGCATGGTTGCTAGAGAATGCACTGAGATCCGAAACCGGTGGCTTGATTTCTAGTAATGGCGGTGAGTCGATGACCCATTGGTAAAAACGTTGCAGTGCTGTCATCTCTTCCTCATAAACTCATCGTGGGGCTTTCGACATTCTACCCGTAAATTGATATAACGACGTTATTATAAAGGTAAGCTGGAAAGAAAAATGATTAACTTACAATTAGAAAAGCTACTTAACGAAAAACTGCAGCCACAGCAGATTAAAGATTACTGTCCTAATGGTCTTCAAGTTGAAGGCGCGACAGAAGTGAAGCGAATCGTTACTGGTGTAACAGCTTCTCAAGCCTTGATTGATAAAGCGGTAGAACTGAACGCAGACGCTTTGTTGGTTCATCACGGTTTCTTTTGGAAAGGTGAGTCAGAGGCAATTCGTGGCATGAAGGGCAAACGCATTCGCACTCTGATAAAGAATGACATTAACCTTTTGGGTTATCACTTACCTCTCGATATCCACCCTGAACTTGGTAACAACGCCAAACTCGCTGAACTGCTTGATATTGAAGTAGAAGGTGGCTTGGAAGGGCACCCACAATCGGTTGCTATGTTTGGTAGATTAAAAACACCAATGACAGGTACTGAATTCGCAGAAAAAATCGATCAAGCTCTAAATCGTAAACCACTGCATATCGCTCCAGAAAACCAAGACAAAATGATAACGACCGTCGGTTGGTGTACTGGTGGTGGTCAAGACTACATTGAGCTAGCGGCTTCTCAAGGCATTGATGCTTTTATTTCTGGTGAAATTTCTGAGCGCACTACTTACTCAGCACGCGAGCAAGACATTCATTATTTTGCTGCTGGCCACCACGCGACTGAGCGATACGGTGTAAAAGCGTTAGGTGAATGGTTAGCGGAAGAACATGGCTTGGATGTTGAGTTTATTGATATCGATAACCCAGTTTAAGAGCAGATGCGAGATAAGGGGTACGAGTCGAGTGTATGCGTCGTTCTCTAGAATTGAGCAGGTAACCTGTATAGTTTATCTGCTCGCTTAAGGAGATCCCCAACTCATTCGTCCCTCGTTCTTGGGGATGACGATATTATTTTATTCGTTCACTTCGCATTCTTGAGGATGACGGGGTTGAGAGCGTACAAAAGAAAAGGGGTTGATGTTCTCACATCAACCCCTTTTAACATTATGATTTATAGCAACTATTCACGTTCGTGAAGTGCTTTAAAGTCACGTTGTTCTTCACCAGTATATAGCTGACGAGGACGACCGATACGGTTCGTCGGATCGCTGTGCATTTCGTTCCAGTGAGCAATCCAACCGATGGTACGAGACATCGCGAAGATTACTGTAAACATAGATACTGGAATACCGATTGCTTTCAGAATGATACCTGAGTAGAAATCTACGTTCGGGTATAGCTTCTTAGAAACAAAGTACTCATCAGAAAGAGCGATACGCTCAAGTTCCATCGCTACGTCTAGTAGTGGATCTTGGATGTTTAGCTCTTTAAGCACTTCGTGACACGCTTCGCGCATTACTGTTGCACGTGGGTCGTAGTTCTTGTAAACACGGTGACCGAAGCCCATCAAACGGAATGGGTCATCTTTGTCTTTTGCTTTCGCAACGTATTCTTCAATGTTATCTACGCTACCGATCTCTTCAAGCATGCGCAGACAAGCTTCGTTTGCACCGCCGTGAGCTGGGCCCCAAAGTGATGCGATACCTGCTGCGATACACGCAAACGGGTTAGCACCAGATGAACCAGCAAGACGCACTGTAGACGTAGAAGCGTTCTGTTCGTGGTCAGCATGTAGAGTGAAAATCTTATCCATTGCACGAGCAACGATAGGGTTCACTTCATACTCTTCACATGGGTTTGCAAACATCATGTGTAAGAAGTTTTCTGCGTAGCCTAGGTCGTTACGTGGGTAGATAAACGGCTGACCGATTGAATATTTGTAACACATTGCAGCCAGTGTTGGCATTTTTGAAATCAGGCGGTATGCCGCAATTTCACGGTGTGTATCGTTGTTGACATCAAGTGAGTCGTGGTAGAACGCCGCTAGAGCGCCTACAACACCACACATTACAGCCATAGGGTGAGCGTCACGACGGAAGCCGTGGAAGAAACTAGCGATTTGCTCGTGCACCATAGTGTGACGTGTCACGGTAGTCTTGAACTTTTCGTACTCAGCTCGAGATGGGGCTTCACCGTAAAGAAGTATGTAACATACTTCTAAGTAATCAGCGTTATTGGCAAGTTGGTCGATTGGATAACCACGATGTAAAAGAATGCCTTTTCCACCGTCAATAAAAGTGATTTGAGACTCACAGGATGCAGTGGCAAGAAAACCAGGGTCAAAAGTGAAAAAACCATTAGAACCTAGTGTACGAACATCGATCACTGGAGTACCAAGTACACCTTCTGTAATCGGCAGCTCGATTGGCGCTTGACCTTCAATGTGAAGGGTAGCTTTCTTATCCGCCATAACAATCTCCTTTGTTTATTATTTAATCCGTCCAGGATGTTTATGTGCCATTTTTTTACTGGTCTTACGTGGGAAAGTCAATTTTTCTGAAGCTTTGTGTGCACTTGTTAGTGTTTTTTACATTAAATTCGTTAAAAATCTGGTCTGTGTAGCATTATTTGTTACATCAATTGTATTAGAATGTTGCCAGTCGTATAGTGACGCTGAAAAGTTTGGTTAAAACCTTATAAATGCAAGGCTAAGAAGAAATGTGAGGTGTCTTTCTTAATCGAGCAGTTAACAATTATTTTACAATTATCTAAGGCTCAACTTCAGTTATTTGTTAAGTTAATGTTAAATTTTGAAGGTTTACAATCAAATTTTGTCCATAACAATATCATAAGGTTATTTAATGACCATAATGCTCAATGGAGCTGAGTGAGCAAGCCCGTGAAAGAAAGAAAGACAAGACCTGTTAATTTAGATTTACAGACCATCCACTTTCCAATCACAGCAATAGCTTCCATCCTACACCGTGTGTCTGGGGTGATAACTTTTGTCGCGATTGGAATTCTGCTTTGGTTACTATCCATTTCCCTCTCATCCCCAGTAGGCTTTGCCGAAGCTAGCGACATTGTCGATGGTTTCTTCGTGAAGTTTATTCTGTGGGGCATTTTAACCGCTTTGGCTTACCACATTGCTGGTGGTATTCGTCACCTTCTTATGGACCTTGGTCACTTTGAAGAGCTGGAATCTGGCGCTAAGAGCGCTAAGGTTGCATTCGCAGCAACAGCGGTATTGTCTCTACTAGCGGGGATCTTAGTATGGTAAACAACGTTTCTACTTTTGGTCGTAATGGTGTCCACGATTATCTATTGATTCGTGCAACTGCCATCATTATGACGCTTTACACTATCTACCTAGTTAGCTTCTGTGCTTTCTCTGGTGATATCTCTTACGCATCTTGGACGCAATTCTTTGGTGGAACCTTCACTAAAGTCTTCACCATGTTAGCGCTTACTTCTGTTTTGGTTCACGCGTGGATCGGCCTATGGCAAGTACTAACTGACTACATCAAATGCGCAAAACTGCGTGTTGGTCTTCAAGTCGGTGTTGTTGCAGTTCTTCTTGGATATTTCTTCTCTGGTCTGTTTATTTTGTGGGGTGCGTAAGTGACTATTCCTGTTCGTGAGTTTGATGCCGTAGTGATCGGCGCTGGTGGTGCAGGTATGCGTGCCGCACTGCAAATTTCTGAGCAAGGCCTTTCTTGTGCATTGCTTTCTAAAGTTTTCCCTACTCGTTCTCATACGGTTTCAGCGCAAGGCGGCATCACTGTTGCTCTTGGTAACGCGCATGAAGACCATTGGGAACAACATATGTATGACACAGTAAAAGGTTCTGATTACATCGGTGACCAAGACGCTATCGAATACATGTGTAAAAACGGTCCTGAGTCGGTAATCGAACTCGAAAAAATGGGCCTGCCTTTCTCTCGTTTTGAGAACGGTACTATTTACCAGCGTCCTTTCGGTGGTCAATCTAAAAACTTTGGTGGTGAGCAAGCGGCTCGTACCGCAGCTGCAGCCGACCGTACTGGTCACGCACTGCTTCATACGCTTTACCAACAAAACATTAAACACAAAACGACGGTTTTCTCTGAGTGGTATGCACTGGATCTTGTTAAAAACGAAGATGGTGCAATTTTAGGTACTACCGCGCTTTGTATGGAAACGGGCGAGGTTTGCTACTTCAAAGCGAAGGCAACAATCCTTGCGACTGGTGGTGCTGGTCGTATCTACGCATCAACAACCAATGCACACATTAACACTGGTGACGGTGTTGGTATGGCGATTCGTGCTGGCGTTCCTATGCAAGACATCGAAATGTGGCAGTTCCACCCGACGGGTATCGCTGGTGCAGGTGTATTGGTAACGGAAGGTTGTCGTGGTGAAGGTGGTTACCTTCTCAATAAAGACGGCGAACGCTTCATGGAACGTTACGCACCAAACGCTAAAGACTTAGCGGGTCGTGATGTTGTTGCTCGTTCAATGATGGTTGAAATTCGTGAAGGTCGCGGTTGCGATGGCCCTTGGGGTCCACACATCAAGCTTAAGCTTGATCATCTAGGTAAAGAGACACTTGAATCTCGTCTTCCTGGTGTATGTGAACTTTCTCGTACCTTTGCTCACGTTGATCCAGTGAAAGAGCCAATCCCAGTAATCCCGACATGTCACTACATGATGGGTGGTGTTCCAACACAAGTTTCTGGTCAAGCTATTAAGCAAACCGAAGACGGCAGCGATGTTGAAATCCAAGGTCTATTTGCTTGTGGTGAAATCGCATCAGTATCAGTACATGGTGCCAACCGTCTAGGTGGTAACTCACTGCTTGATTTGGTGGTATTTGGTCGTGCGACAGGTCTACACCTAGGTGAGACACTGAAGAAGCAAGACGAAGCGAAACCTGCAACTGAAGCTGACATTGAGCGTTCACTAGAGCGTTACAACCGTTGGGAAAACAGCACAGACGGCGAAGATCCAGCGCAAATCCGTAAAGATCTTCAGCAATGTATGCAGAACAACTTCTCAGTATTCCGTGAAGGCAAAGCAATGGCTGAAGGCCTAGAAGAGCTAAAAGCGATTCGCGAGCGTCTGAAAAATGCACACCTATCTGATAAGTCTACAGAGTTCAACACTCAACGTATCGAGTGTCTAGAGCTTGAAAACTTGATGGAAACGGCATTCGCAACGGCTGTTGCTGCAAATTTCCGTACAGAGAGCCGTGGCGCACACGCTCGATTCGATTTCCCTGACCGTGATGATGAGCAATGGCTATGCCACTCACTTTACAACCCAGAGTCAGAGAGCATGACTAAGCGTGGTGTAAACATGGAACCTATCCATCGTGAAGCGTTCCCACCAAAAGCACGTACGTACTAAGGAGATATGACCATGAAACTGAATTTCTCTTTATATCGTTACAATCCAGATGTCGACCAGAAACCTTATATGAAGGAATACACTCTAGAAGTGGATGAAGGTTCAGACATGATGCTTTTGGATGCGCTTATTCTGTTGAAAGAGCAAGATCCAACAATCTCATTCCGTCGCTCATGCCGTGAAGGTGTATGTGGCTCGGATGGTTTGAACATGAACGGTAAAAATGGCCTAGCGTGTATCACGCCATTGTCTGCGCTTTCGGGCCAAGACAAGATTGTGATTCGCCCACTGCCTGGCTTACCCGTTGTTCGTGACCTGATTGTAGACATGACTCAGTTCTACGATAACTACGAAAAAGTGAAGCCATTCTTAGTGTCTGATGGCAATGTGCCACCGGCTCGTGAAAACTTACAAAGCCCTGATGAGCGTGCTCATTTAGATGGATTGTACGAATGTATCATGTGTGCATGTTGTACAACGTCATGCCCATCATTCTGGTGGAACCCTGACAAATTCATCGGACCAGCAGGCCTGCTTGCAGCGTACCGTTGGCTAATTGATAGCCGAGATACAGCGACAGACGAACGTTTGTCCGATCTTGATGATGCATTTAGCGTTTTTCGTTGCCATGGCATCATGAATTGTGTAAGTGTTTGTCCTAAGGGATTAAATCCGACGAAAGCGATTGGTCACATCAAGACCATGCTAGTGAATCGTTCGGTTTAAGTTATATAAAAATTGCCGCCCTAGAAGTTTTGGGGCGGCCTTTTAATAGCTCGGCATAGACCGCAGCAAACGTGAAAACTACTGGTTAAGGGAAAATATGCACAACGGCGTGATGAAGGCATGGCTCGAGTCTTCACACTTGGCTGGCGCCAATGCAACGTACGTAGAAGAACTCTATGAACTGTATCTAAGTGACCCAGATTCGGTAAGTGACGAATGGAGAAGTGTTTTTGAAGAACTGCCTGTGCAAGCTTCAGAGACAGTGGAACAACCACACTCTCGTGTTCGTGAATACTTCCGTCGACTCGCTCAAGAAACAAAGCATTACAGTGTCCAAGTTAGTGATCCAGATGTCGATGCGAAACAAGTAAAGGTTCTGCAACTTATTAATGCCTATCGATTCCGAGGGCATCAAGCAGCAAATCTAGACCCCCTAGGTTTATGGAAAAGAGCGACAGTTGATGAACTGGACCCTTCTTTCCACACTCTTACCGAAGATGACCTCAATGAGACGTTCAACGTCGGCTCTTACGCCATTGGCCAAGAGACGATGGTGCTTAAAGATCTCTACAAATCTCTAAAGCAAACGTATTGTGGCTCTATTGGTGCTGAATACATGCACATGACAAATACAGAGCAAAAGCGTTGGATCCAACAACGTTTAGAGTCTGTATCTGGTCAACCCTCTTTCAACAAAGAAGAAAAGCAAGCTTTCCTAGAAGAGCTAACTGCTGCTGAAGGTCTTGAGCGCTATCTTGGTGCGAAATTCCCAGGCGCAAAACGCTTCTCGTTGGAAGGTGGTGATGCTCTTATCCCAATGACGAAAGAAATTATTCGTCATGCTGGCGGACAAGGCATGCGTGAAGTTGTTGTTGGTATGGCTCACCGTGGTCGTCTAAACATGTTGGTCAACGTGCTTGGTAAAAAGCCACAAGACCTGTTTGACGAGTTTGCGGGCAAGCACGATGACACGTGGGGTACTGGTGATGTGAAATACCACCAAGGCTTCTCTGCGGACTTCGCAACGCCAGGCGGCAACGTTCACTTAGCACTAGCATTTAACCCATCTCACTTAGAAATCGTAAACCCGGTAGTTATCGGTTCAGTACGTGCACGTCAAGATCGCCTTGGTGATAATGATGGTAGCCGTGTACTTCCAATTACTATCCACGGTGACTCAGCTATCGCTGGTCAGGGTGTAGTACAAGAGACGTTTAACATGTCTCAAGCTCGTGGTTTCTGTGTAGGTGGTACGGTTCGTATCGTTGTAAACAACCAAGTTGGTTTTACAACGTCTAACCCTCGCGATACACGCTCTACGATGTACTGTACCGATATCGCGAAGATGGTTCAGGCTCCGATTTTCCACGTTAACTCTGATGATCCAGAAGCGGTTGCGTTTGTTGCGCGTCTTGCATTGGATTACCGTAATACGTTTAAGCGTGATGTTGTTATTGATTTGGTTTGTTACCGTCGCCACGGTCACAATGAAGCCGATGAGCCGAATGCAACACAGCCTTTGATGTACCAAAAAATCAAGAAGCACCCAACACCACGTAAGCTTTACGCTGACGTGCTAATGGAGCGCGGTGAGTTTGGTATTGATACAGCAACTCAGCTAGTTAACGAATATCGTGATGCACTTGATCACGGTGAAGTTGTGGTTAAAGAGTGGCGTCCAATGGCACTTCACTCAGTAGACTGGTCTCCTTACCTAGGTCACGACTGGAACATCGAGTGGGATAACAAGATTGATATCGAGCGCCTGAAAGAGCTTGGTACCAAACTTTGTCAATACCCGGACAGCCACAAGCTGCAAAGCCGAGTAAATAAACTGTACAACGATCGTACTGCCATGGTGAATGGTGAGAAACAAGTCGATTGGGGTATGGCTGAAACTCTGGCATACGCAACACTTGTTGACGACGGTAAGCGTATTCGTATCTCAGGCCAAGATTCAGGTCGTGGTACGTTCTTCCACCGTCACTCAGTACTGCACAATCAATCAGATGCAAGCACGTATGTTCCTCTTGCGAACATTCATGATAAACAAGGGCCATTCCAAGTGTTTGACTCTGTGTTATCTGAAGAAGCGGTACTCGCATTTGAGTATGGTTACGCGACAGCAGAGCCAAGCGGTCTAACCCTTTGGGAAGCTCAATTTGGTGACTTCGCAAACGGTGCACAAGTTGTTATCGACCAATTCATTTCATCAGGTGAGCAAAAGTGGGCACGTCTATGTGGTCTAACTATGCTGCTTCCTCACGGTTATGAAGGCCAAGGCCCGGAGCACTCTTCTGCACGTCTTGAGCGTTACCTTCAGTTATGTGCTGAACAAAACATGCAGGTTGTTGTTCCTTCAACACCAGCTCAGGTTTACCACATGATTCGCCGTCAGGTTGTTCGACCAATGCGTCGTCCACTGATTGTAATGTCACCTAAGTCATTGCTTCGTCACCCTCTGTGTACTTCTTCTCTTGAAGATTTGGCAGAAGGCACGTTCCAACCAGCTATCGCAGAAATTGATGACCTGGCGCCTGAGAACGTAAAACGCGTCGTGTTCTGTTCAGGTAAGGTTTACTTTGACCTGCTTGACCAAAGACGTAAGAACGAGCAAGACGATGTCGCTATTGTACGTATTGAGCAACTTTACCCGTTCCCTTATGAGGATGTGAGAGCTGCCATCGCACAATACACAAATGTAGTCGATTACGTTTGGTGTCAAGAAGAGCCACAAAACCAAGGTGCTTGGTACAGTAGCCAACATAATTTCCGAGCTGCTATCCCAGTAGGTGCTGATATTCAATACGCAGGTCGTCCTGCATCAGCATCACCAGCTGTTGGCTATATGTCAGTACACTTGAAACAACAAAAAGCGTTAGTTGACGACGCTTTGACCCTACTTAAGAACTAGAAGTAAAAGGAAAATACGCACATGACAATTGAAATTCTGGTTCCAGATTTACCTGAATCTGTGGCTGATGCAACAGTTGCTACTTGGCACAAAAAACCGGGCGAAGCGGTTGCACGTGATGAAGTCATTGTAGATATCGAAACAGATAAAGTAGTTCTAGAAGTACCGGCTCCTGAAGCGGGTGTTCTGGAAGCTATCATCGAAGAAGAGGGTGCTACGGTACTTTCTAAGCAGCTTCTGGCTAAAATCAAGCCGGGTGCTGTCGCTGGTGAACCAACGAAAGACACCACTGAAGATACAGAAGCATCTCCTGATAAGCGCCATAAAGCTGCGCTAACAGAAGAGAACAACGACGCGCTAAGCCCAGCTGTTCGTCGCCTGCTTGCTGAGCACAACCTACAACCAGCTGACGTTAAAGGCACTGGTGTTGGTGGTCGTATTACTCGTGAAGACATCGACGCACACCTAGCAGCAGCGAAAGCGGCTCCGGCAGCAGCATCTGCACCAGCAGTTGAAGCGCCAGCAGCGGCTCGCAGCCAAAAACGCGTGCCTATGACTCGCCTACGTAAGACAGTTGCAAACCGTCTTCTAGAAGCGAAAAACAGCACAGCAATGCTGACTACTTTCAACGAAGTGAACATGAAGCCAATCATGGACCTTCGTAAGCAGTACAAAGACCAATTCGAGAAGCGTCACGACACGCGTCTTGGCTTCATGTCTTTCTACGTGAAAGCAGTAACAGAAGCGCTAAAACGTTTCCCAGAAGTGAACGCTTCTATTGATGGTACAGATATCGTTTACCACAACTACTTCGACATCAGCATGGCGGTATCTACGCCACGTGGTCTAGTGACTCCAGTACTTAAAGACTGTGACACACTAGGTTTCGCTGATATCGAAAAAGGCATCAAAGAGCTAGCAATCAAAGGCCGTGACGGCAAGCTAACGGTTGATGAACTGATGGGTGGTAACTTCACTATCACAAACGGTGGTGTATTTGGTTCTCTAATGTCTACGCCAATCATCAACCCACCTCAAGCGGCAATTTTGGGTATGCACAAAATCCAAGACCGTCCAATGGCTGTTGATGGCAAGGTAGAGATTCTACCAATGATGTACCTAGCGCTTTCTTACGACCACCGTCTAATCGATGGCCGTGAATCAGTTGGCTTCCTAGTGACCATCAAAGAGCTTCTAGAAGATCCTGCACGTCTGCTATTAGACGTTTAGTATCGCTAAAACGTCTAGTTAACCCCGTTAGCTAGACGTAAAAAGTTTCAAAGGCTAGGCTGCTCAACGTCTGGCCTTCAATTGAACTGTAAAGCCATTAGAAAATGGACAGCAGTTGTTTTGAGAAGACCCTACAGACGTAACACAGGAAACTGTGTCGTTATGGAAATAATAATCCCTTAAGGGAAAATAAACGGAATATCAAAATGAATTTGCATGAATACCAAGCCAAACAGCTGTTTGCAGAATTCGGTTTGCCTGTACCAGAAGGTTTCGCATGTGATACTGCACAAGAAGCTTTCGAAGCTGCAGGTCGTATCAGTACAGCCAAGAAAGTCGTTAAGTGTCAAGTACATGCTGGTGGCCGCGGTAAAGCGGGCGGCGTAGAGCTACATGACACCAAAGAAGGCGTTAAAGAGTTTGCACAAAAGTGGCTAGGTAAAAACCTAGTGACTTACCAAACAGACGCTAATGGTCAGCCTGTAACAAAGATCCTAGTTGAAGAAGCATCAAACATTGCTAACGAACTTTACCTAGGTGCTGTTGTTGACCGCGCAACGCGTAAAATTGTATTCATGGCGTCAACTGAAGGCGGTGTGGACATTGAGAAAATCGCTGAAGAAACTCCAGAGTTGATTCACCAATCAGCGATCGATCCTCTAGTAGGCCCTCAAGCTTACCAAGGCCGTGAACTTGCGTTCAAACTTGGTCTAGTTGGCGATCAAATCAAACAGTTCGTTAAGATCTTCATGGGTCTTGGCAAAATGTTCTCTCAGTACGACCTAGCTCTACTAGAAATCAACCCGCTTGTCATTACTGGCGAAGGCAACCTGCTTTGTCTAGACGGTAAGATCAACATCGACTCAAACGCGATGTACCGTCAGCCTAAACTACGTGAAATGCACGATCCATCTCAAGAAGATGAGCGCGAAGCACACGCAGCACAGTGGGAACTGAACTACGTAGCACTAGATGGCAACGTTGGCTGTATGGTTAACGGTGCAGGCCTTGCGATGGGTACGATGGATATCGTAAACCTACACGGCGGCAAGCCAGCAAACTTCCTTGATGTAGGCGGCGGCGCGACTAAAGAGCGTGTAGCTGAAGCATTCAAGATCATCCTTTCTGATGACAATGTTAAAGCAGTACTCGTAAACATTTTCGGTGGCATCGTTCGTTGTGACATGATCGCTGAAGGTATTATCGGTGCAGTTAAAGAAGTCGGCGTAACAGTTCCTGTAGTTGTTCGTCTAGAAGGTACAAACGCAGACCTAGGTCGCGAAGTACTTGCTAATTCTGATGTTGATATCATTGCAGCTGAATCTCTAACAGATGCTGCTCAGAAAGTTGTTGCTGCTGCGGAGGCTAAATAATGTCTGTATTAATTAACAAAGACACTAAAGTAATCTGTCAGGGTTTCACTGGCGGTCAAGGTACATTCCACTCAGACCAAGCTATCGCATACGGTACGCAAATGGTTGGTGGTGTTTCACCTGGTAAAGGTGGTCAAACTCACCTAGGCCTTCCAGTATTCAACACAGTACGTGAAGCGGTAGAAGTAACTGGCGCAACAGCAACAGTTATCTACGTACCAGCTCCTTTCTGTAAAGATGCAATCCTAGAAGCGATTGATGCAGGTATCGAACTGATCGTAACGATCACTGAAGGTATCCCTACAACAGATATGATCGACGTTAAAGTGAAGCTAGAAGAAACTGGCGTTCGCATGATCGGTCCTAACTGTCCAGGTCTTATCACTCCAGACGAGTGTAAGATTGGTATCATGCCTGGTCACATCCACAAGAAGGGTAAAGTAGGCATAGTATCTCGCAGCGGTACTCTGACGTACGAAGCAGTTAAGCAAACAACAGATGAAGGCTTTGGTCAGTCTACATGTGTTGGTATCGGTGGTGACCCTATCCCAGGTTCAAACTTCATTGATATCCTAAAACTTTTCCAAGAAGACCCAGAAACTGAAGCAATCGTAATGATTGGTGAAATCGGTGGTACTGCGGAAGAAGAAGCGGCTGAGTTCATCAAAGCAAACGTAACTAAGCCAGTTGTATCTTACATCGCTGGTGTTACTGCTCCTCCGGGCAAGCGTATGGGCCACGCAGGCGCAATCATCTCTGGCGGTAAAGGTACTGCTGAAGATAAATTCGCAGCACTAGAAGCAGCAGGCGTTAAGACTGTTAAGTCTCTTGCTGACATCGGTAAAGGCCTACGTGAAATCACGGGTTGGTAATCAGCTGGCTTTTATCGATTGAGATAGAAGTTAATTGAAACGATATAAAAAAGGCTTGGTCACTGACCAAGCCTTTTTTATGTTTTCGAGATACGAGATCGTACTGCTAAGTGCTAAGCTCGACTTCTAACCATTTGAGATAGCATAAACATTGCTGCCGCACTGATAACCACAGACGGGCCAGCAGGCGTATCATAGAACCAAGACAAGCTTAATCCACCGAATACAGCGATAGAGCCAATAATTGATGCAAGGAAGGCCATCTGCTCAGGTGTGCTCGAGAACTTCCTTGCCGTTGCTGCAGGAATAATCAGTAGCGATGTCATGATTAACGCACCAACAAACTTCATACCGACAGCAATCACGATACCGACCAATAGCATCAGAATCAGACGCATTAAATCAATGTTGATGCCATCAACCGCCGCGAGATCTTCGTTAACCGTCGTTGATAGTAGTGGTCGCCAAAAGATAGCAAGTACTAATCCAATCACAGCAGCACCCGCATAGATGAACACTAAATCCGTTGGAGATACTGCCAGCAAGTCACCAAATAGGTAGCTCATTAGGTCAACACGAACGTTATCTAAGAAACTGACAGCAACCAAACCAAGTGATAGCGCACTGTGCGCCAAAATACCGAGTAGGGTATCGGTCGCGACCAGCTTTTGTTTTTGTAAAGTCACTAGCAACACGGCCAGCATCAAACAACAAATCAGCAGCGCGAAATACAAGTTAATGTTGAACAGAAAGCCAAGTGCTAAGCCCATCAAAGAAGCGTGAGCAAGCGTGTCACCAAAGTAAGCCATCTTACGCCACACCACGAATGAACCTAGTGGGCCTGCAATTAGTGCAATACCCAAACCCGCCAAAATAGAGGGAAGAAGAAACTCAAGCATTAGTGGTGTCCGTGTTTATGGTTTGAACATTCATGCACGTCGCCTTCGACAGGCTGGCCTGCGAGATCATGATGGTGATGTTCGTGTTGGTGATGATAAAACGCTAGCGTCTCTTGGGTCGCGGTGCCAAAGAGCGCAATATACGAAGGATGGTGTTTGATGTCTGCAGGTGCGCCTGAGCAACAGATGTGGTGGTGTAAACAGATAACATCGTCTGTTTTTGCCATCACTAAATGCAGATCGTGTGAAACCATAAATACGGCACAACCAAAGCGGTGGCGAATGGTGTCAATCAAGTCATACAGGTCTATTTGCCCTTGAACGTCGACGCCTTGAGCCGGTTCATCGAGAACCAGTAGATCTGGTCTTCTTAGCAATGAACGAGCAATGAGCACACGTTGGTTTTCTCCGCCAGATAGCTGGTGCATGTTACTCTTCTGCAGATGTTCAGCACCAACAAGCTTCAATGCTTCAAGGATCTCTTGCTGACTGAAATTGCCAGTGAGTTTTAGAAAACGCTCTACGTTGAGCGGTAGGGAATCATTGAGCTTTAATTTTTGTGGTACATAGCCAATTTTCAGTTTTTTAGCTTTTGTTATTGTGCCTGAAAATTTGGTCTGTAAACCCAGTACCACTTTTACTAATGTCGACTTTCCTGCACCGTTTGGCCCAATCAGGGTGGTGATTCTGCCGCGCTCTAAATTTAGAGAGATGTTGTCTAGAACTTTTCGACCGTCAAATTCGACGCTCACAGAATCTAGTTGGATTAAGTTATCCATGAATAGAACTCATTTGCAATTCGCTAATGTTATAATGTAACATTTACCTCAAGCCTAAGCTACTTTTCTATTATCGAGGGATTATGTCACGTTCATCTTTTATACTTGCTACTTTGCTTTTAGCGCCAAGTGTCGCAAGTGCCAATACTATTCTAACAAGCTTTAAACCAATTCAAATGATTGTGACAGAATTAACGCAAGGCGTTAGTGAGCCGGATGTGTTGATGAACAGCAATGCTTCGCCGCATGATTATGCGCTTAAGCCATCGGATGTCAAAAAAGTTCATAGTGCCGATATGGTCATCTGGTTCGGCCCTGACCTAGAAGCCTTTCTGACTAAGGTGATTGGTTCAAAAGAAAATGTTATCAAGATCAGTGATATTCCCGGAATCAACTTGCGAGAGTTCGGACACGAAGAGCATGACCACGATGCACATGAAGGGCACCACCACGGTAGCCATGACCCGCATTTTTGGTTAGGTATCGAGCAAGTTGAAGTAGCTGCAAAATACATCTCAGCTAAGTTGATTGAATCTGATCCAGACAACGCAATGGCGTACCAAGAGAATCTCGATTCATTCCTGATTGCATTGAAAGAGAAGCAACAGTCTATTCGAGAGCAACTTGCACCCGTGAAAGACAAAGGTTACTACGTTTTTCATGACGCGTATGGTTACTTTGAGCAAGAGTTTGAGCTAAATAACTTAGGTCACTTTACGGTGAGCCCAGAGCGTAAGCCGGGTGCAAAAAGCCTGATCGCTATTAAGAAAACGATAGTACGTGAAAACGTTCAATGTGTGTTTTCTGAGCCTCAATTCACTCCTGCTGTGATTGAATCAGTGACGCGCGGAAGTAACGCAAAACAAGGTCAGCTTGACCCTATCGGTTCAACAGTTGAAGTGAAGAGTGGAAGCTATTTCGATTTTCTTCAGCAACTTACAGATAGCTATACAAGTTGCTTAGACGAGAAGTAAGTCATAAACGAGTATTCTTTACTCTACTTTGCTCTCGTTAATTTATGAATCATGCCGCTTTTTGCGGCATTTTCGTGACCGCTAAGATAAAACCTCCTAACAAATAACAAACCTCCTTTCTCCTTTTCTAATTTCCGCTAAAATGGAAAGATAATAATAATCACAAAAAAACTCAGTTTTTGGTTTAGCAACGATAAGACGTTGTGGTACCCAAAATTTCATGTGTTGTTGCTGTTCAGGATTAAGAGTTGTATCGAATTATCTTCAAAATGTTCATGTTAATGAGCATTTCATTTAGCGTTCTAGCGGTAAATACCTCGCCCTCCGTTTTCTATCCTTTGTCCGCTCAAGCGCAAGGGAATTTCCTTGCGGCTAAAAACTTGTATTTAGGTGCCGGAGGTGGGCTCTGGGTTCATGATGTGCATGGAAAAGTACTCTTTTACGATGGTCGAACTCTATTCCCTCGCAAGGGAAGCTTACTGCAATTTTCTTCGGAAAGAGTCGCCTTTCTGAACGATGAGTTTTGGACATTTTTCGACAATGAGGTCTATCGACATAACCCTGGAATTGGCAACGAATTGGCGTTTAGCCTAAGTCCCGGCGCTGAAATAGCGAATATCGGTGCATCAGGCGATTATATTTGGGTTACTGACGGCAGTAATTTCTATACCTACAACACTCAATCTTTAGAATTCAACACCTACTCTCTACTTAAACTGTACCGATACAATAACAGCAGTGACATTGCGATTAACGACGCTGAGTGGGTACTATCAAAGTGGGTGCTAGCGACCAGTTCTGGCGTTTACCTTTCAGAGAATCAAGAGTTTACCCATGTCACCGCATCAGACAAAAACCATATTAAGACGGTTTATTTTTCGAATGCTCGACGTGAGTTAGTGATCGGTACTTTAAATGGTGCTGTGATTGTTGATCTCGCGAACCCAGACAAAGAGACCATCGTTAAAGGGTCGCATGTTCTCTCGTTGGCCGAAACTTCGGACCAGTATTGGATTGGTACAGAGCACGGCCTTATTAGCTACAACTTTATTACGGGACAAATTACTCGATTCGAACAAGCCGCTAGTCAAGACTTCTCGTTACCGGGTGAGAAAATATATTCGTTGATAAACGATCATGCTGGTGGTATGTGGGTTGCGACAAACAACGGTATCCGATACTTCTCACTGTTCAGCAAAACCTTCTCGAGAACACCCCTAACTGGAATGGGCATGCATTCGAGTAGTGTGGTGATCAATAAAGTACTGCCTGTCAGTGACCAGTTATCTTGGGTCGCGTCTTCAATGGGGCTCTACTTGGTTGATTCTGAAAGTGAAGAGAACCCAATTCGTGTTTACTCTAACCCTGTTAATGATTTTGAGATCTTTGGCTCTTCCATTTGGTTGGCGACCGAACAAGGTATCATCAGTCTAAATACGGAAACACTACAACCCGAAGCCCTTGATTTACCAAGGCCAATTGAGGGAGTGCGTGTTGAAAACCTTGCGCTTCAAGCCGATAACGTTCTTTGGATGACCTCTGGGCAAAACCTCTATTCGTTATCTATCGAAACCATGAAACTGACGAGTTATGGCACTGACTGGTTAGTCGACAAGTTCTTGCCTGCGAAGATCACCGCTCTCAATGTAGGCTTGCTAGGTCGCATCTATATAGGAACGGATCATGGCTTCTACTCGTTCATTGATAAACGAATTAGCTTTAGTCGTTCCAGCGAACGGTTTGGCAAAGTCGTCGATATTGAAAAAGCGAAGGATGGAGCGCAGTGGTTTGCGAGCAGTTATGGCGTGTATCGAATCCCGGATGACAGCTCTATTATTCAAGAAATCACTCTTGTTGAAGACAATATTAGCCCCAACTGCCTGATAAGCGATGACAATGGTGTTTGGTTAGGCTCTTCGAAAGGCATCAGTTATTACGGATTGGATGGGCAACTGCATAAACACATAGGTTCGCCATTTGGTTTGATCACCAATGAACTGGCGGCAGGAGCGTGTGCTCTTTTTTACAGTCAAGATAGCCAACCTTCGAGGCTTGTTTTCGGCTCAAAGTATGGTGTAGTCAGCGCGTTATCTAACGAGTTACTGGTATCAACTACACCTCATAGCCGTGCCTTGTTGAGTAAGATAAGTGTCGACCAACAAACGGTATCACTTGGCGGGAAAACGGCAGAGCTGGATGAGATTCCTTATGGTTCATCGATGGGGTTTAAGCTAGGTATCTTACCAGCAACGTTCGCACCTGCGATGGAATACCGACTGAGCGACGATGAACCTTGGAGTGAGTTTGAAGGGGGCTTGTTAACGCTCGATCATCTTCTTCCTGGGGATTACACACTTGAAGTGAAGCCGGTTAAAGGCTCCCATTATCGCTTTGTGTCAACCAATCGAAGCTTTTCGATTGCAGAACCTTGGTATCTGACCAATTGGGCTGCAGCAAGCTCTCTTATATTACTGATTGGCGTTGTGACTATCTTAGTCTTTTGGCGTTCGCGTTATGTCACTTTTGCCAACCGGCACTTAAAAGCGCAAGTTGCACTGAAGACAGACCAATTGAGACACCAAAGCCGGATATTACTCGCGACTAATCAACAGCTTAAAAAGCAGCTATCCGTGAAGAATGCGCTTGTGTCTCACACTGCCAATGAACTCTCTTCTGAAGTGAATCATATTGCTGCGATGCTCCCGAATTGGAATGACGAGCTCGGGAAGTCGCCGATTCTAACCTTGAAAAATGGCTTAGCGCAATTGAGCAATACCCCCCAAGGGAAAGGGCAAGTTTGTTACGATATAATTTTAATCTTAGAGGCGGTACTCAAAGCTTGGCAGGATGACTTAACCAAAGCCGGTATTGAATTGGATATTAAAGTCGAAACAAAACAACGATATGTCTCGTTGCTGTATTTTAATCTCGATATTATCTTCAATAGCTTGGTTGCGAGCATCATCAAGAGAAACTTTAAGTCGCAGAGTATGGTGGTTCTGGTTGAAGAGGTTAAGGAGCATCTTGTTGTGACCATTCGAGATCATGGGATGCCTTTCCCTAAACTGGCATCAAGCATGGGTGACAATACCGGAAAGTCGACCGACCTTAACATCGAAAAGCTGCCGCTATTGATGAATCAGAGCGGTGGTGAGCTTAATGCCTTGGTTTCGGAGTCTCAAAATAAGGTTCAGCTTTCGTGGCCAATTGAGTATCAAGTACTCGACAATCTTGAAGCCAGCACAATTGAACAGATTGAAACCATTAAGCTTGCCGCCTCAACACCAGAGCAACAAAAACTGACAGCGGAACAAGAGTGGAAGAACAGAGTGTCGCAGCTTGTGAGTGAAAACTACGCTGATGCCGAGTTCAGTACTGCAACTGCCGCTAAGTATTTGTTTATGTCTGAGAGAAGCTTACAGAGACGCTTTAAATCGGCTTACAACAAGACCTTCAAAGAGCACTTGAATGAAGTACGTCTAGAGCATGCGTGTGAGCGCTTACTCGCTGGAGAGAAGATCTCTGATGTGGCGTTTGATTCGGGGTTCAATGACCCTTCCTATTTCAGTCAAAGGTTTAAGCACCACTTTGGCATGTCACCATCTAAGTTTGCTGAAAACAACGAAGAGTAGCACGCAGCGGATACTCAGCTAGAACATAAATAAAGATACTTTAGCCTCGACATTCGTGTTGGGGCTTTCTTATGCTTCTACGAGATACGAGATACGAGATACGAGATACGAGATACGAGATACGAGATACGAG